>DASZKL010000194.1:0-6180 GCA_035947015.1 Rubrobacteraceae bacterium | reverse complement strand
TGATACAGATGGGGCCCGCGGTCTCGTCTCCGAGCTTGGCCCAATAAAGCGCGTTGTCCTCAAGCTCTCCGGCGAGAGTCTGGCGGGTAACGGCGGCTACGGCATAGACCCCGCAAGCCTCGATTCGACGGCCAACCAGCTGCTCGAGGCGGTCGAGGCACAGGCGCAGCTTGCGGTCGTCGTGGGCGGCGGCAACATATTCAGGGGATCTCAGGTCGCCGACGAGCTCGGCATAGAGAGCGCAACGGCCGACTACATGGCCATGCTCGGCACGGTCATCAACGCGCTTGCGCTCCAGGCTGCGCTGGAGGGACGCGGCGTACACACGAGGGTCCAGACTGCTATCGAGATGCAGGCTGTCGCCGAGCCCTATATCCGCCGCCGGGCAATCCGCCACCTGGAGAAGGGGAGGGTGGTCATCTTTGCCTCGGGGACAGGAAACCCGTTCTTCACGACCGACACAGGAGCAGCTTTGCGGGCGCTTGAGATAAGCGCAGACGCCCTGCTCATGGCCAAAAACAGGGTAGATGGCGTCTACGACAAGGACCCCCGCAAGGAGCCCGACGCTGTTCATCTTCCGCGTCTTGACTACATGGATCTCCTCTCGAACAACCTCGCCGTCATGGACCACACGGCGGCCACGCTGTGCAGCGGGGAGAACCTTCCCATCGTCGTTTTCGATATACTTAAAGCAGGTAACTTGCGCCGAATCCTGCAAGGGGAACGCGTGGGTTCCCTGGTTTGGGGTGGGGCGGACCGCAGCGGCAAAGGGGCCGGAGGAGGCTGAAGATGTCCGACGTCATAGATCTTTCGATGGCCGAGCGGCGGATGCGGGGAGCCGTCGAGTCGGTAAAGAGCAACTTCGCGACAATTCGCACGGGCCGGGCCAACCCGACCCTCCTCGATCGTGTAGAGGTCGAGGCATATGGCACCACGATGCCCCTCAGAAGCGTTGCAAACGTCGGCGCGCCGGAGCCGCGGCTGCTCACCGTTACCCCGTTCGATCCGAGTACCCTCAAGAACATCGAGCGTGCTATAAGAGACTCGGACTTCGGCCTCAACCCTCAGAACGACGGCAAGATCATACGCCTCCCCATACCGGAGCTCACGGAGGAGCGACGCAGGGAGCTCATCAGGGTAGCCCGGCACATGGCGGAGGAGGGCCGCGTCTCCGTGCGCAACGTACGCCGCGACGAGATGAAGGACGTCCACGAGCTACGCAAGGAGGGTGAGATCTCCCAGGACGACGAGCACCGGGCCGAGGCAGAATTGCAGAAGCTTACCGACGATTACGTGAAACGCATAGAGGCAGCTCTCGCGGAGAAAGAAGCGGAGCTTCTGGAGGTCTAGGCGCTGGAACCCGTCCGCCAACATCCCCCGCACCCCTCCGTCGAGCCGCGCGTCCTCACCCCCCTCGAAGAAGGGCGCACCCCGCGCCACGTCGCTATCATCATGGACGGCAACGGACGCTGGGCCCAGCAGCGCTGGCTCCCCCGCGTCGCGGGCCACCGCGCCGGGGTCGAGGTCCTGACTCCCCTCCTCGAGGTCGCGGGCAAGGCCGGGGTCAAGACGGTGACCCTCTATGCCTTCTCCACGGAGAACTGGGCCCGCCCGGAGGATGAGGTGGAGACCCTGATGAAGCTCTTTCTTGAGACTGCCCACGACAAGGTTCCCGAGCTCAAGGCGCGAGGGGCCCGACTCCGCTTTCTGGGGCGCCGGGAACACCTTCCCCCATCGGTGCTCGAGGCGATGCGAGAGGCGGAGGATCTCACATCCAACAACGACCAACTCGACGTCTACATCGCGCTCAACTACGGCGGCAGGTCGGAGATCGTGGACGCCGCCCGGCGCATAGTGGCGGATGGCCTCTCACCCGAGGAGGTGGACGAGGCGACCTTCGCCCGCTACCTCTACGCGCCCGAGCTGCCGGAGGTGGACCTGGTCATCCGCACGAGCGGGGAGCTGCGTATATCCAACTTCCTGCTCTGGCAGATAGCCTACGCCGAGTTCTACGTGACAGACACCCTATGGCCGGACTTTTCGCCGGAGGAGTTCTTGCGGGCCATAGAATCCTTCGCGTCTCGGTCCCGGCGCCGGGGCGGGATCTAGGGCGCGAGATGCTCTGGTGGCGAACCGCCACCGCGCTTGTCCTGGCACCCATCGCGCTCGTCGCCATCGCCCTTGGGAAGTGGGCGGTCCTCGTCGTTGTCTTGATAGTCATGGGTGTCGCGGCCTACGAGCTCTCGCAAGCGCTCGAACCTCTGCCTTTCGTGGCGGCGCTTGGGGCTGGTGGATTCCCCCTCCTCCTGTCCTTGCCCTACGGGCACACAGGTATCCTGGCCGGCGCTATGCTGAGCCTGCCATGGGCCCTGCTCTGGCTCGCCGGCAGACCCGAGATACGTACCCTCAGGGCGGTGCTCGCGATCCTACTCATGTCGTTGTGGGTCGGCGCCTCACTAGCCCACCTCGGCCTCTTCCCGCGCTCGCGCTACGGCGTGATCCTGATCCTCATCGCCGTCGTGGGACCCTGGATCTCCGACTCCGGTGCCTACTTCGCCGGCCGTTTCTTCGGTCGGCGCCTCCTCTTCCCGAGCCTCAGCCCGAACAAGACGGTCGAAGGTAGCCTGGGAGGCCTGCTACTTACGGTCCTGATCGTCGGGGCAGTCTCTTACCAGTTCCTCGGCTTCTCGCTCATGAAGGCGTTGGTCATAGGGGCGGGAGTCTCGCTCTTCTCCCAGTGCGGAGACCTCTTCGAATCAGCGCTCAAGCGCATCCTCGGTGTCAAAGACCTGGGGCACTTCCTCCCAGGTCACGGGGGCATCCTCGACCGAACGGATAGCCTGCTCTTTACCGCCCCCGCGGTATACTACATCTCCTTGCTTGTATGAGATCATCGCTCACATCAGCGCCGGCGTGAGGCGTCGACTCACCATACTGGGCTCTACCGGTAGCGTGGGCCGCCAGGCCCTCGACGTCGTGCGCGCCTACCCCGACCGCTTCGAGGTCGTCGGACTCTCGGCTAGCCAGAACGCCGACGTGCTCGCGCACCAGGCAGCCGAGTTCGAGCCGAAGTTCGTGGCCCTCGAATCCGCGCAGCCCCCCTCATCCGCCGGCTTCGACGCGTGCGAAATCCTCACCGGCCCCGGTTCCGCCGAACGCCTCGCAGCCCAACCTGCCGACGTCGTCCTCAATGCTATCGTCGGTTTCGCCGGGCTCGCCGCGAGCGTGAGAGCACTCGAGTCCGGAAACCGGCTGGCCCTCGCAAACAAAGAGTCGCTCGTCGCCGGGGGCGATTGGGTCATGGACCTCGCAAGAGGTAACCACATAATACCTGTAGATTCTGAACACTCGGCGATCTTCCAGTGTCTGGAGGGGAGGGAGGAGGGGGCCAGCGGCGTCCTGCTGACCGCCTCGGGTGGGCCGTTCTTCGGGTTTGAGAAGGCGAAGCTTGTGGAGGTTGGCCCGGAAGACGCGTTGCAGCATCCGACGTGGCGGATGGGACCCAAGATCACGATAGACTCGGCCACGATGATGAACAAGGGGCTCGAGGTGATAGAGGCACACCACCTCTTCGGGGTGCCCTACGAGGAGGTACGGGTCGTGGTTCACCGCCAGTCGGTCGTGCACGGCGGGGTATTCTTCGTGGATGGATCCGCTGTCCTCCACGCCGCCCTGCCGGACATGAGGTTGCCCATAGCGTACGCGATCTTTCACCCGGATCGGGTCGACGTCGGGGTCGAGACCGCCCCGTTCGGCGGCGTCTCGTGGACCTTCGAGGAGCCGCGCGACGATCTGTTCCGCTGTCTGCCGCTCGCTGCCGAAGCGGGTCGCGCGGGTGGTGCGTACCCGGTCGCGCTCAACGCGGCGAACGAGGTTGCCGTGGAGGCATTTCTCGCGCGGCGGATAGGGTTCTTGCAGATAGCCGAGGTGATCGAGGAGGTACTCGACCGCGTGCCCGATTTAGGTGCAATGCGCAGCCTCGAGGCGATAAGCTCCGCCGACGCCTGGGCTAGGGAAGAGGCAAGGCGACAGACACGAGAGGTGGCGCTCCCATGACCGTCCTTGTGGCGATACTCGGCCTGATCTTCCTGATCATCGTCCACGAGGTCGGGCACATGCTCACCGCCAAGGCCCTCGGCGTCAGAGTCCCGGAGTTCGGGGTCGGCTTCGGACCCCCCGTCTTCAAGAAGAAGATCGGCAAGACCACATACTCTTTCCGCATAATACTTCTTGGCGGTTTCGCGAGGATGGCAGGGATGGGTGACGGGGCGCGTGGCCCTGACACTTTCCCCGCGAAGGCTCTGTGGCGAAGGGCTCTGATCATCTTCGCTGGCCCCTTCGCGAACATTGTTGCGGCGGTGGCAATCCTCGCGGGGGTGCTCATGATCTCGGGGGCTGTGACGGGGGTGAGGCCGGAGGTGAGGGAGATCGAGCCGGGCTCGATGGCCGATCGGGTTGGTATTCAGCCGGGGGACAGGCTCGTCGCCTTAGACGGCGAGCGGATAAAGTCGTGGGAGGGGTTTACTCGAGAGGTGGCGAAGCGGAGCCCTGGCGAGGAGATCTCGGTCACGGTCGAGCGGGGTGCGACCGAGAGGACGTTCACAGGGGAGCTTGGCGCCGATCCCGCTGCCCCTGAGCGCGCTCTGGTCGGGGTGCGGCCGGAGGTGGTAAAGACAAGGTACGGGCCGTTCGAGTCTATTGGTATGGCCGTGGGGCAAGTGGTAAGGGTGACCGGCATGCTCGGGGTGTTCGTAGGGGATCTCATAACCGGCGAGCGCAGCCTTTACAACAACGTGACGGGCCCTGTGGGGATTGCGTCGGTGGGGAGTGCCTCCGTCGCGCAGGGGTTCTTCCCGCAGCTGCTGGCCCTGATCAGCCTCAATCTGGCCCTCTTCAACCTGTTGCCCATCCTACCACTCGATGGTGGGCACCTCGCGATAATAGCGGCAGAGAAGGTTATGGGCAGGCCCGTCAGCCAGGAGACGATGGGGCGGATCGCGGCCCTGGGGATAGCTCTCGTCTTGATGCTGTTCGTGTTCGCAACGTATGCGGATCTTAGTAAAATCTTCACGGGACAGCCCTTTATCCCAGAGTAGACTGGATAGTGAGATGACAGACGCAGCAATCAAGGAGCGCCCGATAACGAGCCGCCAGATAAAGGTCGGCGACGTGCCGATCGGCGGCGGCGCCCAGATCGCGGTTCAGTCGATGACAAACACGATGACCTATGACGTCGAAGCGACCGTCCAGCAGGTCTACGATCTGAACGCCGCCGGTGTCGACCTCGTACGCGTCTCCATCAACGGCTCCAAGGCCCTCAAGGGCTTTAGAGAGGTACTCTGGCGCTCGCCGGTGCCGCTCATAGCGGACATTCACTTCGACTACCGCATGGCCCTTGGAGCCGCGGACGCCGGTGCCGCCTGTGTACGCATCAACCCGGGCAACATCGGCGGCGACGATCGCTTCAGGGCCGTCATCGAGAAGTGTCAGGAGACCGGGATCGCCATGCGCATCGGCGTCAACTCAGGCTCGGTGGAGAGGCGCTTCTGGGAGCTGCCCAAAGCGCAGGCGCTCGTCGCCAGCGCCCTGCACAAGGTCGAGATCGCCGAGGAGATGGGGTACTTCAACTTCAAGGTCTCGCTAAAGGCCAGCCACGTCCCAGAGATGGTCGAAGCCAACAAGGAGTTCCGCAAGCACTCGGACGCGCCGTTGCATCTCGGCGTGACGGAGGCTGGCACGAAATTGCCCGGAGCTATTAAGAGCGCGGCGGCCCTGGGGCAGCTCTTGCCTTACGGTATCGGGGACACCATCCGTATCTCCCTCGCCGAGGACCCTGTCGAGGAGATCCCCGTCGCGTACCAGATCCTCTCCGCTCTGGACCTCAGGCATCGGGGTCCGAACGTCATAGCCTGCCCGAGCTGCGCCCGAACTCTGGGCTTCGACGTCATCGGGATGGCAGCCCAGGTCGAAGAGAAGCTCAAGCACTACGAGGACCACTTCACCGTGGCTGTGATGGGCTGCGTCGTCAACGGGCCAGGCGAGGCACGCGACGCCGACTACGGCGTGGCCGGGGGCAAGGACGACGGCGTGATCTTCGCCAAGGGCCAGCCTCTCCGGAAGGTGCACCGCGACGAGATCTTCGACGCCCTTTTCGAGGAGATAGAGCAGGATGGACGTAAG
>DASZKL010000193.1:0-14835 GCA_035947015.1 Rubrobacteraceae bacterium | reverse complement strand
GGCTACAACTACTGGGTAAGCTACGAGCCGCCGAGCAAGAAGGACCCGGACATCCCGGACAACAAAGCCCTCGTGATGGTCTATGTCGTCGAGGGAGGAAGACCGGGCGCTTTCCGTAATTAGGAGGGTATGGCGGGCAGCCTCCGCATAGGAAGGCAGGAGATGATGAGAGCTACGAGCGTGATGAGATTCGTCATCTTCGGAGCGGTCGGGTTCGGTGTCGGGTTGGCCATAGCTGGGTTTTTCAACAGTGGGTTTATCGCTATAACAGCCCCGATTCATCCGCCTGGACGTGGGGTAGAGCCGCCGCCCTGGTAGCTGTCGCAGATGCCAAGTCTTTCGCGGTTCTTTGCTGGGGCGTGCGGTGGTGCGGGATTGGGGCTGGCCCTCAAGAGTTGGAAGAGGGTCGCCGCCCTGGCACTGGCCGGCGCTGTGGGATTCGGCGTGGGTAACTTATTCTTCTTTGCCTTGGCGTTCTTGTTCGGCTTTCCCCTGGTGGGTGCCGGGATGGGCGCCTTGGGGGGCCTGCTGTTAGGGTTGGCCCTCGCCGACTGGAGGAAGGTGCTGCTTCTTGGGTTGGCGGGCATGGTTGGCTTCGGTGTAGGGGGAGCGATCGCCGCAGCCTTGGGGATGTCTGTACTGGGCATCGACTGGGAGCAGCCCCCCTTGTTGCTGTTGGTATACGTGCTGGTGATGGGCATGGTTGGCATCATCGGTGGGGCATCGCTGGGAGCGGCACTCGGATTCCTGGAGAACCGCAAGCTGGCCCAAGGCCAAAGACCAAGAGTCAGGTGAATCTCCAAGATACGTGGAACCGCACAGGCATACGTCCATGTAGGCTTCTAGCGCTGCTCGTCGTGTGGGGCGTGTGGCGCGTCCTCTCACACGTCTTGTACCCTTGCGGCCCCGATGAGAGGGCAAATTCTAGACTTGTTCCCCGCCTGTCTTACACGCGCCTGGCGAGGGAGGCGAACTTGGTGTACTGCTCCATCCAGGCGAGCTGGACCTTCCCGGTCGGGCCGTTACGGTGCTTTCCGATGAGGACCTCGGCGATGCCCTTGTCGTCGGAGTCGGGGTTGTAGTACTCGTCGCGGTAGAGGAACATCACCATGTCGGCGTCCTGCTCCAGGGCTCCAGAATCCCGAAGGTCAGAGAGCAGGGGGCGCTTGTCGTGGCGCTGCTCGACGGCGCGGCTCAGCTGCGCTATCGCGAGCACCGGCACGTCGAGGTCGCGGGCCAGTACCTTCAAACCGCGGCTGATCTCGGCTATCTCCTGCTGGCGGTTCTCCGAGCGGTTGTTCTGCCCGACCATGAGCTGCAAATAATCCACGACGACGAGCGAGAGCGGTCCCTCACCCCTGGCGTTCAGATGGCTCGAGAGCCGCCGCACCTTGGCCCGGATCTCCATGAGCGTGACGCCCGCAGAGTCGTCGATCCAGATCGGGGCCCGGCTCACCTGCGCGACCCCCCGTACGAGCTTGGGCCAGTCTTCAGCCCTGACGTTGCCGCTCCTCAAGGCCTGCGTGGGGATGCGCGTGTTCTGGGAGATGAGCCGCTGGACGAGCTGCTCCTTGCTCATCTCCAGACTGAAGATCGCCACAGGCAAGCCCTTCTGGCCGGCGGCGTGCCATATAGCATTCAAGGCAAGCGCCGTTTTTCCCATCGCCGGTCGCGCGGCGAGGATAACGAGATCGCTCTTGTGGAAACCGGTAGTCAGGCGGTCGAGATCATCGAAGCCGGTTTCGACGCCGGTAACCTCGCCCTCTTGTTCGTAGAGCCTCTGGATCATCTCGAGCGCACCCGGCGCGAGCTCGGAGACGGGGGCGAGGTGCTCCTTCAACGTTCGGTTGGAGACGTCGTAGATGAGCTGCTCGGCTGCGTCGAGGGCCTCGTCTACGTCCTCTGGCTCCCTGAAGGCATCCTCGGTGATACGGCTCCCTACGTCTATTATGTCCCTGAGCAATGCCTTGCCGCGGACTATATCGGCGTACCTGGCCGCATTGGCCGCCGTCGGCACGCTCTCGACGATCTGGAAGACGTAGGCCCGGCCGCCTATCTTCTCGAACTCGCCGATGCTCCTGAGCTCGTTCGTGAGGGTGAGCTGGTCTATGGGCTCGCCGCGCGAGTAGAGGCGCGTCATAGCCCCGTAGATGATCCTGTGCACCTCAGAGTAGAAGTCCTCGGGAGCTAGCCTCTCAGCGACAGCCGAGACCGCGGTCTCGGAGACTAGCATGGCACCTATGACGGCCCGCTCGGCATCCAGGTCGTGCGGCGGGACGCGGGCCGTCTCGGGCCCACCCCGTACCTCCCTAATCCTCCCCCGTCTTTCCACCCCTCGAAGGATGAAGCAAAAGGGGCTTCAACTCAAGATGAAGCCCCCTATCCCTAAGCCTGTGGTTTAAGTTCTAACCGTATTAGAGCTTGGGGACGACGATGACTTTGACGCTGGCCTCGACGTCGCCGTGGACCTGGACGGGCACCTGGTGGGTGCCGAGGGCCCTTATGGGCTCTTCGAGCCGGATGCGGCGCCTATCGAGGTGGATGCTGCGGGCCTGCTCGATGGCGTCGGCGATGTTGGCGGCTGTGACGGAGCCGAAGAGCCGCTCGTCCTCACCGGTGCGCGCCTCGATGGTGATGACGCTCTTGTTGAGGGTCTCGGCGACCTCCGTGGCTCTATCGGCCAGGCGCCTGTTCCGCTCCTCTGCCTCCTCCATCCGGCGGCGGGCCTCCTCCAGCTTGGCTGGGGTCGCCACCTCGGCGAGGCCGCGGGGGACTAGGAAGTTGCGTACGTAACCTCGGCTCACGTCCACGATGTCGCCTCGCTGCCCGATCTTCTCGACGTCGTGGGTCAATATCACTTGCACGACTCGATCCCTACCTTCCGACTACGTACGGCAGAAGCGCCATCTCCCTGGCGCGCTTGATCGCGGCGGCGGCCTCGCGCTGGTGCTGCGGACAGAGGCCGGTTACCCTACGGGCACGGATCTTGCCGCGGTCCGAGGTGAAGCGCCTGAGCATGTTGTAGTCCTTGTAGTCCACGTAGGACACGTTCTACTTGCAGAACACGCACGACTTGCTCGGGCGCGTTCTCGCGCGCGCGCTCCCGCGCGTGCCCCCGTTCCTTCTCCTACCCATCCAAAAACCTCCTTCTCTATGCGAACTAGCTCGCGGCCTCGGCGGGCTCCGGCACTGGCCTGTCAGCGTACGTGGGAGGGAGCTTCACGATCATGTGCCGCAGCACGTCATCCGAGACGCGCAGGATGCGCTTCAGCTCCACGAGGGTACGCTCGCCCGCTTTGAACTCCATGACAACGTAGAAACCGTCAGTCCGGTGATCTATCTCGTAGGCCAGTTTCCTCCGCCCCCAGTGGTTCACGTTCTCGACCCCACCGCCGGTACGCTCGATGATCGTCTGGAAGCGCGAGATCGTGTTCTCGACCTGCTCCTCGTCGAGCTCGGGTATGACTATGAGCATGGCTTCGTATGTGTTGATGGTTGCCTCCTTCGGTCTGGTATCGGCTTCTCGGACGCTGAGCGCCCGGAGAAGCAGGGGCTCTATGGAATTGCCTGGATAGTCTAGCAGCGAGGGGTCGATGTTACAAACTACTCGTGTCGCTCCCTTCACAGACCCGTAGGAGGTCGAGGATATACTCTGGTTCGTGGAGAACGGGAGCAGGATCGCCGTAAAGACCGTGGGCTTGAACAAGATCTACGGCGAGGGCTCCACTGCTGTTCGGGCGCTCAGGGACGTCGCGCTGGAGTTCCCTAACGGGGAGTTCGCGGCTATCATGGGGCCCTCAGGGTCAGGCAAGAGCACCCTGCTGCACATCCTCGGCGCTCTAGACAAGCCCACATCCGGACGGGTCATCGTCGGCGGGAGGGAGCTCTCTGGGCTCTCCGACAGGAAGCTAACGCTCCTCAGGCGGGAGCGGATGGGCTTCGTGTTCCAGTTCTACAATCTCATCCCCACGCTCTCGGCCGAGGAGAACGTGCTCCTGCCCGCGCTCATCGCCGGCGAGAGGGCCGGCAAATATGCCCAGAGGCTCGACGAGTTGCTCGACCTCGTCGGTCTCCTGCAAAGGCGAACGCACCGGCCTGATGAGCTCTCTGGCGGCGAGCAGCAGCGAGTAGCCATAGCCCGGGCCCTGATCCGGAACCCGGACATCATCCTCGCCGACGAGCCGACCGGAAACCTGGATTCGAAGACCGGTGCCGGGGTACTGGAGTTACTGCGGGAGTCGGCGGCCCGTTACGAGCAGACGATCTTGATGGTCACCCACGACCCGCGCGCGGCCGCCAGCGCGGACCGCGTGATCTTCCTCTCAGATGGCAGGGTGGTGGACGAGGCCCGTAACCCCAACCCCGAAGAGATCCTGGAGCGTATAAAGACCCTCGAATCGTCGGGCTGAGATGACGCAATCTGGCTACGTTTTCAGACCGATGAACGAGAAGGAGGCCAGGGCCGTCGCCGCCTGGCGCTACGAGGCGCCGTACGACTTCTACGATATGGCGAACGACCCCGAGGGGCTGGAGGAGCTGCTCGGCCCGCCGGAACGGAGAAGGGGTTACTACGCCGCGCTCTCTGGCGGCGAGCTGGTGGGGTTCGTCTGCTTCGGTCCGGGGGGGCAGGTGCCGAGTTTCGACTACGCCGACGACGGCTCCTTGGACATCGGTCTGGGGTTGAGGCCGGATCTCACGGGCAGGGGTCTCGGGTTCGAATTTCTCATAGCTTGCCTCGAGTTCGGGAGGCGCCGCTTCGCTCCTACCGGCTTCAGGCTCGCGGTAGCGACGTTCAACGAGCGCGCGATCAGGGTCTACGAGCGTGCCGGCTTCAGGCGGGTTGAGGTCTTTACGCACCACACCAACGGCGGCGACTACCCCTTCTTGCTGATGATTCGAGAAGCATGAGGCTCAGGCACTTCTCCGGTATCAGCTTCCGAAACCTGCGCGCCAGGGTGCAGCGCACGCTGCTCACAGCGATAGGCATCGTGCTCGGGGTCGGCATCGTCTTCGGCGTCATCACCCTCTCCGACACCATGTCGAGCACCTTCAGGGAGCTGTTCTCCCGCGCCTTTGGGGCCGCCGACATAAGCGTCACCGCCGCCGGCGATAGCGGCACGTTCGACAGGGAGGTAGTCGAAGAGATCCGCGGCTACGAGGGGGTGGAGTCCGCCGCGCCGCGCCTCTCGCTTCCGGCGTCTCTGATCCTGGACAAAGCAAAGGGGCCGCCCGAGGTTCGGAGCATGCGCCTCTTCGGCGTCGAGCCGGAGTCTGCAGCCCTGGCGACGGCCTTCGAGCTTACGGAGGGGAGGTTTCCCGAGAGCGGCAGGGAGCTCACCCTCGACGGCGGCTCGGCGGAGAGCGCAGGGTTGGAGGTCGGCGACAGGGTCACGGTCGGCACGCCCCGCGGATTGGAGAAACTCGAGGTCGTAGGCCTCCTGCGGATACCGAGCGGTTCATTCGGGGGTTATGGCTTCGGCATGGCGCCGCTCCCTTACGCGCAGAGAGCGTTCGACGAACCGGGTAGGATCTCAGCGGTAGCGGTCGAGGCGGCAGCAGGGACTCCCGTGCCCGAGCTCAGGGAGAAGCTGGAGCGTAATCTCGGGGAGGGTTTGCAGGCGGAGCGCTCGGAGACGCGCACCAGGGAGGTAAGCAGCCAGCTACAGGGGTTCAAGATCTCGCTGCTCTTCTTCGCCGGGACCGCGCTCTTCGTCGGGGCGTTCCTGGTCTTCAACGCGCTCTCGATGACGATCCTGGAGAGAACGCGCGAGCTGGGGATGCTGCGTGCTCTGGGCTCCACGCGCGCCATGATCGCGCGCTCCGTAATAGCGGAGGCGCTCGTCCTCGGCCTCCTCGGCTCGGTGCTCGGGGTGCTCTTCGGGTACGGCATGTCGAAGGGGCTCGTCTACCTCTTCGGCAGGGCCTTCTTTTTCGAGATAACGGAGCTCGTTCTCTCCCCCTTCGCGCTCGTCTCTGCGATCGTCGTCGGCGTCGCCGTCACGGTCCTCGCCGCGCTCTACCCTGCCCTGCGCGCCGGGAGGGTAAGCCCAGTGGAGGCGATGCGCGCCCGCTCCGGCTCGACAGGCCGAGCGCGCCAACTCTCTCGTCTCGCGCCGCTCCTCGGGCTAGCGCTCCTCGGGGTCGCGGCGCCCTGGATCTACTTCCTCGCCAAGAACCTCTCTGCGGACCTCGACGGTCTGGTCTACGCCTCGGGTATAGCTGCGGTCGTCGGCGCCTTCCTTGGCGTCTCGCTCGTGATCCCTGCTCTCGTCCGGCCGCTGGCCGCCCTTTTCTCGCCCATCCTGCGCCTCCTCTTCGGGGTCGAGGGGAGGATGGCCGCCGCGAACGCGACGCGCAACAGGGGAAGGACGGCGCTGACCGCCTCGGCGCTCATGGTGGGGATCTCGCTCGTCGTGGCGTTCGCGGCTCTGGGGGGGAGCGTGCTCGGCTCGATACGCTCCTACCTCGATGGCTCTCTGGGCAGCGACTACGTCGTGCAGCCCGCGAGCCAGAACTCAGACCTCACGTTCTCATCGCAACTGCCCGAGAGGATCAAGGCCATAGCAGGCGTAGAGAAGACCACCGTTCTCGCCTCCACTTACCTGCGCGATGGCGAGGATGTGATCCTCGTCTTCGGGGTGGACCAGGACTATCCGGAGATCTTCCGCGTCAACTACGCCGCCGGTGGCCCAAACGCATTCTCAGAACTCGAGGAGGGTGGCGCCCTCGTGGGCAAGCAGCTCGCCGAGACACGCAACCTCGGCGTCGGCTCCAGAGTAGAGCTTCCAACCCCGAGAGGACCCAAAGAGTACAGGGTCGAGGGGGTCGTAGACAACGACGTCGTCGGCGGCGGGGGCGGCATCTACCTCTCCAGAGAGACGCTCGCCCGCGACTTCAACGAGAGCGAGGGCGAGTTCCTCGCCGTAAAGGCAACCCCCGGCACAGACCGTGACAAGCTCACGCACGGGATCGAAGAGGTCCTGAGAGACTATCCACAATTCTCCTTATACTCGAACGCGGAGTGGAAGGCGCAGATCGAGAGCGACTTCAACCGCCAGTACGTCTTCTTCTACGCCATCATGGGGGTATCGGTCGCCGTGTCGGCCTTCGGGGTCGTAAATACTCTCTCCATGAGCGTCTTCGAGCGCACGCGGGAGATCGGGATCCTCAGGGCCGTCGGTACCACGCGACTCCAGGTCGGCCGCCTCGTCATCGACGAGGGTATCGTCATAAGCCTCATAGGGTGCCTCGTTGGCGTCGTTCTCGGCTCTGCTCTGGGCTACCTCTTCGTCCTCGGCTCAGGAGCCGGCGGCTTCGAGGTCGACTTCTACTATCCAAGAGGCCCTGCCCTCGCAGCCCTCCTCTCTGGCCTGCTCATCGGGGTCTTCGCCGGCCTCCTCCCCGCCCGCTCCGCCGCCCGCAAGAGCATCGTCGAGGCCGTACAGTACGAGTAGAGGAGTGCGGGCAGCAGCAATCTGCTGTCCAGAGATCCTCCGCTGCGTCGAAGAGAATTCGGAGACTAAGGGTTCGATAGGTGCATGAAGCCGAGAACGGGGCATTACCTATTAGCTGTTGTCAGTACAGATATGAGGAGCCACGATGAGATCACCAGCGCAATGGCTCGTCCCGAGCACGAAGTGAAGGTTCGCCATCGTCCTGGCGGCTGCCTTTGTCGTAGCGTCCGGCACAGCGGCGTGCGGAGTCCAGGAGGCGCAAGACGAGGTAGAGAAGGCACGGCAGGTAGAGAAACAGATGGACGACAGACAGCAGGAGCTTGAGAATATGCAAGAGGGGTACTAGAAGCAGCCGGGCACATAGCGCCTCTAACCTCCCGCTAGCCCTTGGTCACCAGTCGTCCAGCGGCTCAAACTGCACCCTGTAGCATCCGCCATTGCATAGCAAGGAGTTCTCTACATCCTGCGGCGACGCACAGGGGTTCGCCCTCGTGAACTGCCGCCGGGCGGGTTGGCATCTGCATTATCTGCCGAGCTTCTGGTTCTTACCTCGCGCACTTTCTATTGCGTCGGGCTACCCTTTCAGGCGATTCGGGCACCACGCGTCACGGTCGGCGCCCTGAGGTGATACCGTTTCATCGACTCTTGCAGCTCGAGCGGAGAGACGAGATCTGAAAGTAGCCCGGAAACCCGGTCCGATAGCGCCGCCGCGGTGGCCGTTGGTGGCCTTACTGCCGGTGGTGGTCGGGGCGTTGTGGCTGTGGTGGGACGTTCGGAGCGGTCTATCCGGGGTACTCGTGGGAGGACTGCCTGGGACGCTGTTGCTCGCCACAGGGCTCTCCAACCTGCTCTGGGCCGGGGACGCGCGCATCTTTCACTTCATGTCCCTCGGGGCGATCCTGGGGGTCGCGCTCTCCTTTCCCGCCGCCCTCGTGCTCGGCCCGGTCGCGGCGGCCACGCTTCTGCTTCTCTCGGCGGCGAGCTTCGTCGCCGCCGGGTACCTCGCGGTCGGCCAGGAGCCGGTGCCCCAGGGCGTGCCGATGCCCCTGATGAACCTCGGGATGGCGGCGCGGGCGGCGGAGGACGAGGTTTCTATGTGCGGCATCGTACTCACCACCTGGCCGCTTACGGTCGGGAGCCGGGCGTCCCGGATCGGCCTTGAGCTGGAGGAGGCCCTGCCGCTCTTCGGAGAGAAGGGGTGGCTCGACGATCCAGCCAGCTACCATCGAACTCCGCCGCCGGTCAAGGAGATGGGAAGCGGGGACCGCCGCCATCGGGAGCGGGGCTTCGAGCACGTAACCTTCGAGAGTTACTACGAGCCGTGGCCTGAGGAGCCGGGACGGGACCGCTGGTTGTCCTACGAGACGAATCGTACGGCGCACGCCTGGGTTCTAAGACATCCTGGCGAGCCTCGCCCGTGGGTGGTGTGCATCCACGGCATCAGGGTGGGTTCGCCGCGCGCAAACCTAGCCTTTTTCCGGCCTGGTTACCTGCACCGTGAGCTCGGGCTGAACATGCTGTTCCCGGTCCTGCCGATCCACGGTCCGCGCCGGATCGGACCGGTTAGCGGCGACCGGATCCTCTCCGGCGACGTGATGGACACGCTGCACGCCGGGGCCCAGGCCATGTGGGACATCCGGTGCCTCCTCGCCTGGCTCCGCGCTCTGGAGGGCGCGCCTGCCGTCGGGGTCCTCGGGCACTCTCTGGGCGGTTACGTGGCGGCACTGCTCTGTTGCCTTGAGAGAGAGATCGACGGCGTGGTCGTCGCCAATCCTGCCGTGGACCCTTCGCACCTCTTCTGGCGCAACGCTCTTTCCCTGGCGACGCGCTACCTGAAGACCGCCGGGGTGACGGAGGAGAGGATGGACGTGCTGCTGCGCGTGATCTCCCCCCTCGCCATGCAGCCCCTGGTCGAACGCAGGGCCATCTTCGCCGGAATCGCCGACCGCGTGGTGCCCCCCGTAGAGGCGATCACCCTGTGGCGCCACTGGGGGGAACCGCGCATAGCCTGGTATCAGGGAACCCACCGCGCCTTCCTCAGCGCGTCAGAAGGAAGAGCGCTGGTCACAACCGCCCTGCGTGAAGCAGGCGTGCTACCCAAGGAAGAGGTGTAGCGCCGGTCGGCTCCTTCACCCAAGGAGCTCCAGCACCGCACACTTGAGGTAGCTCGTCTCCGGGACGGCCAGGAGCTCGGGGTGGTCCCGTGCCTGCCCGCGCCACTCGCGCACCCGCATCGCCTTCCCCGCATCCGCAGCCGCAGAGCGCAGGGTCTCCTCCATGAGCTCGCGCGAGAAGTGGTAGGAGCAGGAGCACGTGAGGAGGATCCCGCCGGGATTCAAGAGCTTCATCGCTCGTAGGTTGATCTCCTTGTAGGCGCGTCGCGCCTTCGGAAGCTCCCGCTTCGCCTTGGCGAAAGCCGGGGGATCGAGGATGATCGTGTCGCAGCCCTCCCCGGCGTCTGAGCGCTCGCGCAGGAGGTCGAAGGCGTTCGACCGCGTGAAGGTGATGTTCTCCAGGCCGTTCAATTCGGCGTTGGCGCGCGCCGCTTCCAGGGCGGGACCACTCGAGTCCACGGCCTCGACGGTTTGGGCGCCTTGCGCCGCGTGCAAGGCGAAGCCGCCGGCGTAGGAGAAGACGTCAAGGACCCTGCCCCGGGCGTAGCGTCCAACGGCGAGGTGGTTCTCCCGCTGGTCCAGGAAGCCACCGGTCTTCTGTCCGCTCCAGAGATCCGCCCTGTAGCGTACGGCGCCCTCGCGAACGACGGCGGACTCGGGCACCTCCCCATAGAGAACGCGCACCGCGGCGTCGAGGCCCTCCCTCCTGCGGGAGGCGGAGTCACCCCTGTGCAGGATGCCGTGAGGCGACAGGAGTTCCGCGAGCGCGCCCACGATCAAGTCGAGCCGCTCCTCGACGGCGGCGGAGCCGACCTGGAGGACGAGATACTCGCCGTAGCGGTCTATGACGAGGCCGGGGATCCCGTCGGCCTCCGCGTGGAGGAGGCGGTAGGCGTCGCCGTCTATTGGGAAGGAACTGCGGTAAGCGAGAGCCTCTTCTATCCGGGTTCGTAACCAGGACTCGTCCACGGGTTCGTCGCGTCGTTGCGCTATGCGGAGGGTTATCTCGCTGCGCGGGTTGTAGAAAGCGCGACCGATGTACGTTCCTTTGCGGTCGAAGACGGGTACCACGTCGCCAACCTCTCCGCTGGCCTCGGCGACATCGGAGCGGTAGATCCAAGGGTGCCCGGACCGGGCGCGCGCGGCGCCCCTGTCCTCGAGAACGGCCCTCGTCTTCACGCGATCTCCAACGGCTCTGTAAGCTCCTTCTCACCGCGGCGCGGTGCACCCTGCCAGCATCCGCGTCACCACCTCAATATACCCTCGGAAGGAGAGCTCTGGCGAAGCGCGTAGCTGCTCTTTGGGGTCAAGAACGAAGCCTCGTCCCGGCAAGCTCGGGGTCGCCAGGTGTGCCGCGCGAGGGTCTCTGTCCTCCGGACGAGCGTTGCATTCGCCTTTCGGTCGTGATGTAATTGCCGGCCAAACACGCCGACAACGACCGGCGGCGCTCATCGAGAGCGGTGGAGGGATGGGCCCTGCGAAGCCGCGGCAACCGGCGAGGCGAAGCAGAAGCCTCGTGCCAGGTGCCAACTCCCGCGGAGGAGACTCCGAGAGATGAGTCGTAGCACCAGAGCGACGAAGCCTCTCTCCACCGCGCGAGCGCGAGGAAAGTACGGAGAGAGGTTACCTCTTTGAGCCTGGACCTCAGAGAACTGCTCGCAGATCGAATTCTCGTCGGGGACGGCGCCATGGGCACGCTCCTGGGCGAGCGCGGCGTTGGCTTCGGGCACCCCTACGCCCGGGCGAACCTCTCCCACCCCGACATGGTCGCCAGCATACACGCGGAGTACCTGCGCGCCGGCGCGAGCGTCATCGAGACCAACACCTTCTCGGCCAACCGCTACAAGCTTGAGATCCACGACCTCGAAGATTGCGTGCGGCAGGTAAACGTCGAGGGTGCCCGTATCGCCCGCAGAGCCGCAGACTCCGGGACGAGTGATGAGAGGGCTCTGGTGCTCGGGGCGATAGGTCCTCTGGGACGCCCTCTCACCCCGATAGGCCCCGTGAGCCCCGACGAAGCGCGAGAGATCTTCCTCGAGCAGGCCGAGGCTCTGCTAGAGGGCGGGGCCGACGCCCTCCTTCTCGAGACGTTCATCGACCTCGCCGAGCTGCGCCTCGCCTACGATGCGGTGCGCCCACTGGGGGCTCCTGTGCTCGCCTACAAGACCTTTGTCGAGGACAGCGAGACGCTCGCGGAGGGGTTGCCTGAGTGGGCTGCGCGCGAGATCTCCTCCTGGGGAGTAGACCTCACGGGGGCGAACTGCACCGTAGGTCCGCAGCGGATGGTCAGCATCGCAGAGCAGATGTCCGCCGGAACCGGCCCGGTTGCCGCCTTCCCCAACCCTGGTTTGCCCCAGCTCGTGGGCGGCTCCATCCGCTACAACCGAGACGTGAGGCACTTCGCCAAGTACGGTATCAAGCTCGCCGAGGCTGGGGCTCGCGTCATCGGCGGCTGCTGCGGCACGACCCCAGCCCATATCCACGCCCTCTCAGAGGCGTTGAGGGGCTTCCAGGTCGGGGGTAGGGTCACCCGCAGACGGATATCCGTCGCGGAGAAGGAGGAGCGGCCCCGGATATGGAGCGGGCCCATCTCCGGGTTCGCCGAGAGGCTCCGGACGGGGTTCGCAGTCACGGTGGAGATCGACCTGCCGCGGGGCAATGACATCCGATCCGTAGTCGAAGCCGCCCGGCGCCTCAAGCGACGTGGGGTTGACGCCGTAGACATCTCCGACGGGGCGCGCGCACGCCTCAGGATGCACCCCATCGCGGCGGCCAAGATCGTGCAGGACGAGGCCGCCATCGAGGTCGTCGCCCACGTCTCGTGCCGCGATCGGAACATCATCGGGCTGCAGGCGGACCTGCTCGCGGCGGCGGCTCTAGGGGTAAGGAACATCCTCGCCGTCACGGGGGACCCGGCGCAGATCGGGGACTACCCAGAGGCCACATCGGTCTTCGACACGGACTCGGTGGGCCTCATCCACGTCCTCTCGCGGATGAACGCGGGCGAGGATCTGGCGGGCAACCCCGTCGGCGAACCGCCTGGCTTCCTCATCGGGGCCTCCTTCAACCCGACGGCCGAGGACCTTGGCCCCGAGGTGGACAAGCTGAGGCGCAAGGTCGAGGCCGGGGCGCACGCATTCTGGACGCAGCCGATCTTCGAGCTGGGGGCGTTGGAGAGAGCCCTGGAGAAGATCGACGATCTTGGCGTGTGCCTCCTGCTTGGCCTGATGCCCTTGCGGAGCGCCCGCCAGGCGGAGTTTCTCCACCACGAGGTCCCCGGCATCAACATCCCCTGGCGCGTCAGGAACAAGCTCGCAGAACTCTCCGCCGAGGACGCCCCGAGGTACGGCGTCGAAGTCGCGCAGAACCTGCTTGTGAAGGCCAAGCCCCTGGTCGGCGGCGCGTACGTCATGCCGCCGGCGAGCGCGCCGGATCTCGCCGGAGAAGTGATTGAAGCTATCAGCTAGTCAGCACGCTGCCTTTTCAAGGCAGCTTTCAGCACAACGCCCTGAGGGCGGCTTGTCAGCATGTCAGCAAGGAAGTCTAGAGTGATCCTCTTCATCAACGGGCCGTTTGGCGTCGGTAAGACGACCGTCGCCAACCTACTCGCGGAGAGGATGCCGGACGCCATGCTCTACGACCCTGAGATCGTCGGCGCCTTCTTGCGTTACGTCCTGGCTCCCGTCGAGAAGGTATATGACTTCCAGGATTACGCGCTCTGGCCCGCCATGGTCGTTGAGGTCGCGCGGATGCTGAAAGACGAGTACAGAGGAACCCTGATCATGCCCATGACCGTGTGGCGGCGCGAGTACTTCGAGAAGCTCACGGATGACCTGAAGCGCGTGACCCCCGAACTCCGTTGCTTCCGCCTGACCGCGTCGGAAGACGTTCTGAAGCAACGCATCCTCTCCCGCCCCGACGAAGAAGGCTCGCACGAATGGTGTCTCTCGCACCTGACGGTTGGATTGGCTGCATCCCAAGACCCCGCCTTTGGCGTGGAGATCCCAACAGACAACCGCACTCCCGCGGAAGTAGCTAACGCCATCATGGGAAAGCTGACTTGCTGAGATGCTGACAAGCTTGCGACCGAAGGGAGCATGAATTGCCCGAGATCAAAGCCTACGCGCCCGGCATCTACGCCCGCTCTGAGGAGCTGGTGCAGGCGACCCGCGATTTGGACAGGGGACGTACCATCACAGAAGCGGTCGAGGAGCAACGAGAGGCAGACTTGCGTTCCTTTCTCGACGTCCAGCGGGAGGCCGGGCTCGACTACCTCTCTGACGGATTGCTCGACTGGCAGGACATCTACCGGCCCTTCGACCAGGCCGCCCAGGGCCTTGAGGCTGGACCGCTCAAGCGTTTTCTGAACACAAACACGTTCTTTCGGGCCCCAGCAGTGACCGGGGCGCCCCCGAGGCTGGTCGAACCGCTCGGGGAGCCGTACTTCCGCATCGGGGATCTCCCGCGGGACATGTGGGTGGCGACGCTCCCCTCGCCGCACACGCTCGCCGTCTCGGCCGCAGGGGAACTCACGCCGCGGGCGGTAGCCGAGGGCGTCATTGGACCCCAGATCGGGTGGCTCGCCGAGAACGGTTGCGCGATGGTCGTGCTGCAGGAGACGGCTCTCTTCGGCGGCCGGATCGACCTCTACCCTTTGAGCGACTCACTCGATGCCCTGCAAAGCCCGCTGCCATTATCGCTGCAACTCCCGTTCGGTGACTCCGGTGATATCCTGGGCGAGCTCGTGGAGCTCGACGTCGAGGCCATCGGGGTGGACTTCTACGCGACGGGCCTGGAAGCGCTGCCGCGCCCGTTCCCGAAGACGCTGCTCGCGGGCGTCGTGGACGCGCGGAACTCGCTGCTCGAAGAGCCCGTACAGGTGGCGAGGTTCGCCAGGCAGATCCTCGAAGAACTCGATGGCGAGCTGCACGTCGTGCCGAACGGGGACCTGCAGTTCGTGCCGGAGAAGATAGCCAGGGAAAAGGTGCTGCGCCTCGGTGAGGCGGCCCGCATTCTGAAGGAGGAACAGTAGATGAGAAGGATCCGTTTCGTGACCCGCGAGATCGGGAGCCTCGCCAAGCCCGGCTGGCGCGTGAAGGCGATAGCCGGTCGCCCTCTCGAGGAGAGTGACATAGAGGAAGCGCAGAAGTGGGGCGAGCGCCTCGGCGTCGATGGCGTAGAGGAGCTCACCGAGATCCTTCGCAACGAGAGCGAGGGTTTCACCGATACGGACAGGCAGAAGATTCAGGACTTCTCTGCCCTCTACG
>DASZKL010000192.1:0-6517 GCA_035947015.1 Rubrobacteraceae bacterium | reverse complement strand
GCCTTGGACTATGGCGCTGCCAAGCGCGTAGACAGTGAGTTCCCGTGGCAACAAGGCGACACCAACACCTACATCTCGGCGCACAGGCTGGGATGGCCCGGCACTGCGAGCGACCACCAGTTCTACAACCTTCCTCTCCTGAACTTCGGGGATAAGATCTACCTGGGTGACGCCAACGGCACCACCTACACCTACGAGGTGACGGAGATCTACGATGTCATGCCCACGGAGACGTGGGTCACGCAGCCTGCCGCGGGCAGGGACATCGTCTCGTTGCAGACGTGCATCGAGAACTACGGCGACTACTGGACCATGGGTCCCAACTGGTTCGTCCGCTACGTGGTCAGGGCCGACAGGGTCGCGGTGACACCTGCCTAGGGCAGCTAGTCAGCACGCTTAAGCCTGAGGCCCGAAGCGTGCTGAAAGGCGCGAAGCGTGCTGACAAGCCGACGACCGCAGGGAGGAGGCGTGCTAACTAGCTGAAGCGCGGTTCGTAGACGTCGAAGAGGATGGGTTCCAAGCCGTCCTCGCCAACGCCGGAGCGGTACTGGATGTAGCGGGCACGCTGGAGGTAAGCTAGGGCTGTCTTCACCCGCCCCGCGAGGTCGGGGATCTCCTCCTCAAGGTCGCTCAATACCAGCGCATCGAGCACCACGTCATCCTCATCGTTCTCCTGCCAGATCTCCCACAGCCTGTGCCAGAGGGCCTCGGTCTCGGGGGAGAGGGGTTCGCGTTCCATGAGCGATCTTACCTGCCTTCCTGGTGTTTGCGGAGTTCGAAGATGACGTGGGCTAGCTCCGGCACGAGGAGCTTCTCGGCGGCGAGGCGCACGGCGTTGCGGGACCCTGGGAGGCTTGCGATGAACTTCGTGCCCACGACGCCTGCCACGCATCGGCTCAGGACGGCGGCTGCCCCGATCTCCTCGTAGGAGAGCATGCGGAAGATCTCGCCAAACCCGTCGAGCCTCTTCTCGAGCATGTCGTCAACGACCTCGTAGGTCGTATCGCGGGCCGAGATCCCCGTTCCCCCCGTGGTTATGACGGCGTCCACGTCCGACCGGGCGAGCAGATCCACGATCTTCGCCCGGATGCTTTGCGCCTCGTCCCTGACGATGTCCCTCTGCGCGATCTCGTGCCCGGCACCCCGCAGGAGCTCGTCTACGGTGTCGCCCCCAGTATCTGTCTCGGGTGTACGGGTGTCGCTAATAGTCAGGATAGCTACCCGGACGAGATCCGGCGCCGACTGGCGGTGCTTGTGGACGCTCAAAGCCGGCCTCCCTGCAGAAAGGGGTTGTGTCTCCGCTCGTCTGCGATGGTCGTTTGGGGGCCGTGGCCGGGGAAAACCTGAGTCTCGTCAGGGAGCGTCATGAGCCGCTCGTTTATGCTCCGCATCAGGACCTCCATGTTACCGCCGAATAGATCCGTCCGCCCCACACTCCCCGCAAAGAGCGCGTCGCCCGCGAACACAACGGCCTCGCTCTCGGCGTAGAACGCCAGGTGCCCCGGCGCGTGCCCCGGCGTGTATCGCGCTTCGAGTTCGAGGCCGCCGACCTCCAACACCTGCCCGTCCTCGAGGTAATGATCCACGCTCGGCACCTTGCCGAACCTGAGACCCATCATCATCGCCTGGGTTGGGAGTTGCTCGAGCATGGGCTCGGCCTCGCGGTGCATAAGGACCGGGCAGGCGTACTCATCGGCGAGGGCGGCGACGGCCCCTACGTGGTCGATGTGGGCGTGGGTAATGAGGATCCGACCTATCTCGAGGTTAGTCTGCTCCACGGCGAGTGCGATCCGTACCGCCTCGTCGCCGGGGTCCACGACGGCGCCCTCGAGCGTCTCTTCGTCTCCGATCACGTAGCAGTTCTCCTGAAACGGCCCGACGGTAAGCGTCTCGAGGATCATCGCACCCGTCCCATCAGGAACTCGACGAGCAGCCGCGCCGGGGCACCGGTCGCGCCCTTGGGAGTGTAGGGATTTCCCGTCTTGCCGTAGGCTGTGCCTGCGATATCCAGGTGCGCCCAGGGGTAGTCGGCGAACTCCTTGAGGAACGCACCCGCGGTGAGGGCTCCGCCGTACCGGCCGCCCGAGTTCTTTATGTCTGCGACATCCCCCCTTATCTGCTCGGTGTACTCGTCGAAGAGCGGGAGCGGCCAGGCGCGCTCCCCCGTAACCTCTCCCGCGGTCTGGATCTCCGCTACAAGGTCCTCGTCGTTGCCCATGAGCCCTGAGGCGTAATCCCCCAGTGCCACGCGGCACGCGCCGGTTAGAGTCGCGCAGTCCACCACCGCGGCCGGCTCGTAGCGCCGGGCGTAGGAGAGGGCGTCGGCGAGGATGAGGCGTCCTTCGGCGTCGGTGCTGATTATCTCGACAGTCTTGCCGGTATGGAACTCGAGCACGTCGCCGGGCTTGAAGGCATCCCCGCCTGGCAAGTTCTCGGTCGCCGGGACGAGGGCGACGACGTTGAGCGGGAGCTCCAGGGCCCCGATCGCCTCCATCGCCCCGAGGACCGCAGCGCCCCCGCTCATGTCGAATTTCATGTTCTCCATACCGCTCGCGGGCTTTATGGAGATGCCGCCGGAATCGAATGTGACGGCCTTGCCGATGAGGACGATGGGGGCAGCGTCCCCGCCCTCCCTGTGCTCGAGTACGACGAAGCGAGGCTCGTTTGTGGCCGACCGGCCGACTGTCGCAAGCCCGACGAGCCCCTCGGCCTCGATGGCCGCGCGGTCGAGGACCTTCGCCTCCATGCCGTACCTTTCGGCCACCTCGCGAGCCTTCGCCGCCAAGTACTCCGGGGTCGCCGCGTTTGAGGGTTCGTTGGCGAGGTCCCGGGCGAGGTGGGTGCCCGCCGCTACCTTGACTCCGGTGTCCGCACCTCGCGAGGCTGCCGCTTCGTCGGCGGGGTCTTCGAGCACGAGCTCGAGGGTTTCGGGCTCGCGGTCTCGGTCCCCGCCGCCGCTCTTGTAGCGGGTGAAGCGGTACAGTCCGAGAGCGGCGCCCTCGGCGGCGGCACGCGCTGAACCCTCGATGTCCACTCCCTCCGGACTCGGTAGGGCGAATGCAGCCTCGCTTACCTCGAGAGAGCGGGTTCGCTTGGCGACGTTGGCGGCGATGCGGCGCAATCTCTCGAGCGTGAAGTGAGGACGGTCACCGAGGCCGACGAGCAGCAGCCTGGGAGAAGCGAGATCGCCGTTCACGTAGAGCAGGGCCGTCTCTCCCTCCTTGCCGGAGAAGTCTCCGCCGGAGAGCGCCGGCTCGGCCACGCTCGCTATCTCTTCGGGGGCGTCCTGGCCCTTGTAGAGCCCGACCGCGAGCAGTCCCGCGGGCACTTCGTTCAGCGCAGTCCTTCTCACCCTGATCTGGACCAACCAGGATCACCTCCAATTCGGCCCCACTCGCTTCGCAACGGCCCGATTATACGTAAGAGCGGCGCGATAGCATGAAGAGGGGCGCAGGAGAAGTCTCCTGCGCCCCTGATGCCTGAAGCCTGAGACCTGAAGCCTACAAGACCGGCAGGTACTTCTGTATCTCGTAGGGGGTCACCTGGACGCGGTAATCCTCGAACTCGGCTCGCTTGAGCTCGAGTAGCCTGGTGAATACGTGCTCGCCCAGGGCCTTGTAGAGGAGCTCCGAGTTCTCCGCCTCCTGGATGGCCTCGCCGAGGTCGGCTGGCAGGCTCTTGATGCCGAGCTTCTCCCTCTCCTCGTGCGAGAGGTGGTAGAGGTTGCGCTCCATCGGCTCGGGCAGCTCGTAGCCCTTCTCGATCCCCTCGAGTCCGGCGTGCAGCAGGGCTGCGAAGCACAGGTAGATGTTCGCCGAAGGGTCGGGACACCGGAGCTCGGCCCTCGTGGCCTTCTCCTTGCCAGGGTGGTAGAGGGGGACCCGCACGAGGGCCGAGCGGTTGCGCCTGCTCCAGGCGATGTAGACCGGGGCCTCGTAGCCGGGGACCAGCCGCTTGTAGGAGTTCACGAACTGGGCGAAGATGATGCTGATCTCCCTGGCGTGGTGGAGCTGGCCGGCGATGAAGTGCTTCGCCGTGTCGGAGAGGTAGTACTGGTCGTTCGCGTCGAAGAAGGCGTTGCTGTCGCCCGAGAAGAGGCTCTGGTGCGTGTGCATCCCCGAGCCGTTCTGATCAATGATCGGCTTCGGCATGAAGGTGGCGTAGACCCCGTGCTTGGTGGCGATCTCCTTGACCACCGTCTTATAAGTCTGAACCTTGTCGGCCATGGTGAGGGCGTCGTCGAAGCGCAGGTCTATCTCGTGCTGGCTAATGCCGACCTCGTGGTGCGAGTACTCGACGTCGATGCCCAATTCCTGCAGCGCCATGACCGTCTCGCGCCTCAGAGATGTCGCCGCATCGAGCGTCGTCAGGTCGAAGTAGCCGCCGTAGTCTAGTGGCTCGGTTCCTGCCGAATCCCTGAAGTAGAAGTACTCGAGCTCAGGTCCGCAGAAGAAGTTGTCGAACCCCATCTCGCTTGCACGCTCCAGGGCTCTCCTCAAGACGTGGCGCGGGTCGCCGACGTAGGGGTCGCCGTCCGGTGTCCTGACGTCGCAGATCATGCGGGCTGTCGGGGCCTCCTTCGGGCTCCACGGGATCGCCTTGAACGTAGAAGGGTCGGGCATGGCGATCATGTCCGACTCCTCGATGTCCTGGTAGCCTGTGATCGAAGACCCATCGAAGCCCATCCCGCCGTCGAGGGCGTCCTCTAGCTCGTCGATGGTGATGGCGAAGCTCTTTAGCGTCCCAAGGATGTCGGTGAACCACAGCCGGATGAACTTCACGTTCTGTTCCTCAGCCTGCTGCAGCACGTTCTGCTTGCTCGTCGTGTCCAAGCCTACCTCCTTCTGGTAGTGGCTTTGCGTGTGCCCCCTGCACGGGGTATCCTGATGTCATTGGCAATGATATGAACGCGCGAGCCGATTGGATATGGCCCGCCGTACAATCCGGGCGTAGGCATCTCGTTGGATTCTGGGCCGGATGTACAAAGAGCGCCCCCGGTGGTGCTCCTCCCCGAAGCATCAGAGCAGGCTCGCCCTTGCGCCGTTCGGGGCGCAAAAAAGTGCTATTGATGAGCGTTTCGCGCCCCCACGGGTTAGAATCCGAACGTATCGCAGGGATCGAGGTTCACAGACAAAGGGGGAGAGATGAGCGATAAGCCTGAAGATCGTCCCGAGGAGCGCCGTAGGACGGGCCCTCTGGGGGACGAGTCGGAGACCCGTCGGGAACCGCCCGCAGGGGGCGACGCGGAGACCACCCGCCGGGTGCCGAGCGAGCGCCCCGCGTCAACCGAGCAGGGTCAATCGCAGGAGACGCAGCGTGCCCCCCAGCAACCCTCAGGGGAAGATGAGGACAAGGAGACGCGCGTCATCCGGACCCCTGGAGGATACGGGACGGCTCAGGATGCGTCCCCCTACCCGAGGGGCTACTTCGAGGCAGCCGAGGAGCGCGAGGACCGGCTCAGGGGCATCTACGGCGGCGTGGACTGGCTCGCGAGCTTCATCGGGTTCATCTTCGCTGCCGTCATCGCCGCTCTCTTCGCGCTCGTCGCGGGGCTGGTGCTCGCGCCCCTGGGGTTCTCTCTGAACCTGGGCGGCGAGATCGGAGCCGCAGTCATCACGGGCCTCGTTCTTGTTGGCCTGCTCGTCTTCCTGACCTACTTCTTCGGCGGTTACGTGGCTGGCAGGCTGGCGCGCTTCGACGGCGGTCGCAACGGGGCGATGCTGCTATTGTGGACCCTGGCCGCCGCGCTCCTCGCGGCCCTGGTCGGCGGCATCTTCAGTGGCTTCTTGCCAGCGAGCATCTCGGGGAGCATAAGGGACTTTATCCAGGACGACGTGCTCTCGACCATCGGGAGTCTCTCGCAGCTGGGGATCGTGGGCATACTGGTCGCCATCGGCGCGATCCTGATTGCGCTCCTCGGCGGGTTTCTCGGCGGGCGGCTCGGGAGCCGATACCACGCCGAGATAGATCGCACGACTTGAGGCATCGGGCCTCGGGCATCGGGTTTCAGGTGGGTGCGAGGCGGGGCGCTCCTGGTGAACCGTATAACTCTATTGCGCGAGTGGATCCCGGATAGACCGTTACGTGGGAGAGCACGTACTTTTCAGGGCGGGAATCCGGCGGCTCGGCTCCGCGGAGAGCGGCTTTTTCTACCGTTATCCGGATACCGGCGAGACAGTACGCGAGGAGCGGGTCCTGACGCGCATCGAGAACCTGAAGGTGCCGCCGGCGTGGGAGGAGGCGCGCATCGCCAGGAGCCCCTCGGCCAAGGTCCAGGCGATCGGGTACGATTCGGCAGGCAGGCTGCAGTACCTCTACCATCCGAAGTACCGCGAGCGCAAGGAGCGCGAGAAGTTCGAGCGCATCCTGCGCTTCTCCGATGCTCTACCCAGGATGCGGCGTGCCACAAGCAACCACCTGCGACACAAGGATCTAGATCGGGAGAAGGTTCTCGCGACCATGACGCGTCTTATGAACGCTGCCTATTTCCGGGTTGGCGAGGAGCGCTACGCCAAGA
>DASZKL010000191.1:0-1550 GCA_035947015.1 Rubrobacteraceae bacterium | reverse complement strand
TCTCGGGGTCGAGGGCGCTCTCGATCTCCCTGGCGACCTCCTCCTGCGACGGCCAGATGTCCTTGAGGTAGACCGGATCGCCGCCCTCGCCGTATCCGAGCGGGTCGTCCGTGAGGTCCACGTCCACCGTGCCAGCCAGCGCGTAGGCGACGACGAGCGGCGGGGAGGCGAGGTAGTTCGCCCGCACGTCGGGGTTGATGCGCCCCTCGAAGTTGCGGTTGCCCGAGAGCACGGCCGCGACGACGAGGTCGTTCTCCTCGACGGCGTTCGAGATCTGCTCGGGAAGCGGCCCCGAGTTGCCGATGCAC
Source organism: Rubrobacteraceae bacterium (assembly GCA_035947015.1). Taxonomy (GTDB): domain Bacteria; phylum Actinomycetota; class Rubrobacteria; order Rubrobacterales; family Rubrobacteraceae; genus JALYGY01. Next base: position 1,242 of record DASZKL010000191.1, on the reverse strand, counting down.
GTCGTGCACCCGTAGCCAACGACGTCGAACTTGAGCTCCTCGAGGTAGGGCAACAGGCCCGACGTCTGCAGGTACTCGGTGACCACCTTCGAACCCGGAGCGAGGCTCGTCTTCACGTGCGGCGCAACTTTGAGGCCCTTCTCGACGGCCTTCTTCGCGAGCAGGCCGGCCCCGATCATGACGGAAGGGTTCGAGGTGTTTGTGCAGCTCGTGATCGCCGCGATGACCGCCGAGCCGTGCCGCAACTCCGCCTGCTCACCGTCGAGCGCAACGGTAACGGATCCCGCGGGCACGGCTTCGGGCTCCTCACTCGACGGCTCGCCGCCCGCGGTGGGGTCGGGCTCCCCCGCGCTCGTCACGCCCGCGCTCCCGGAAGGCGTATCGCTCGCGGGGAACGACTCGGTGTCGTCTGAGGTGTGGCTCTCTCCCGTGGAGACGGCGCCACCCTCCTTCCCCTCGTACTCGCTGGCCGCCCCCCTGACGGGGATATCCGGGTCCGGCGTGTCGCTCGCCGGGAACGACTCCTCGTCCGCCTCGTCGTAAGGGTCCTTCTGCCCGTTCTTGCCGTTCTCTACCAGCGCGTTGTCGGAGCCGACCATATCTGCGAGCGCCTGCCGGAAGGCTGCCTTCACGTCGGCGAGGGCCAGGCGGTCCTGCGGCCGGCGCGGACCGGCGAGGCTCGACTCGACGGTTTCCATGTCGAGCTCCAGCGTCTCAGAGAAGCGCGGGTCCGGGGTCTCGTCGGTGCGGTAGAGCCCCTGCTCCTTGGTGTAAGCCTCGACGAGGTCGGCTAGTTCCCGATCCCGGCCCGTGCCAAGCAGATACTTCGTAGTCTCGGCGTCCACGGGGAAGAAGGAGCAAGTCGCGCCGTACTCGGGGGCCATGTTCGCTATCGTCGCCCTGTCTGGCAGCGAGAGCATGGACAGACCCTCCCCGTAGAACTCGACGAACTTGCCGACGACACCGTGAGAGCGGAGCATCTGGGTAACGGTGAGAACGAGGTCCGTCGCTGTCACGCCCTCCCGCAGAGAGCCCGTCAGCTTGAAGCCGATCACCTCGGGGACGAGCATGTAGTATGGCTGGCCCAGGGTTACGGCCTCAGCCTCGATGCCCCCCACCCCCCAGCCCAGCACTCCAAGCCCGTTGATCATCGTCGTGTGGCTGTCGGTGCCGACCAGGGTATCGGGGAAGGCGACGCCGTCCATTACCTGTACCACCCTCGCCAGATATTCCAGGTTGACC
>DASZKL010000190.1:0-4192 GCA_035947015.1 Rubrobacteraceae bacterium | reverse complement strand
GTCGCCGAGAGGCTCCCCCCGGTCGCGAGCATCGGGTCGAGGACGAGCACCAGGTAGTCCTCCAGGTTCCGGGGCAGGTTCACGTAGTACTCGACCGGCTCGGCGGTCTCCTCGTCCCTGAAGAGCCCCATGAATCCGACGGTAGCCTGGGGGAGCAGGGCGAGGGCACCGTCGAGCATCCCGAGACCGGCGCGCAGGACAGGGACGAGGCACACAGGGCCGGAGATCTCCTCGGCCTGCGTCTCGGCGAGCGGGGTACGTATGCTCGCCGGGCGGGTGGGCATGTCGCGGGTGGCCTCGGCGACCATGATCAGGGCCAGCTCCTTCATCGCCTGCCTGAAGTCTGGCGTCGAGGTCCGCTCGTCGCGCAGTACGGCGAGCTTGTGCTGGACCAACGGTCCGCCGACTACGTGGAGGTTCTTCGCCTCAAGCATACAGCGGGAAGGCCTCGGTAAGGGCGCTAACGCGGTCGCGCAACCCGTCGAGCTCGCCGCGGGCGGCCCTCGCGATGATGTCGGCGATCTCGCGCATCTCCTCCGGTCCCATCCCGCGGGTGGTCATGGCGGCAGTGCCGAGCCGGACGCCGCTGGTGACGGTCGGTTTCTCGGGGTCGTTCGGGACCATGTTCTTGTTGCAGGTGACGCCCACAGATTCGAGGGTCTCCTCCAGCTCCTTGCCTGTGGATCCCGACTCGATCAGGTCCACCAGGATCAGGTGGTTGTCGGTCCCGCCGGAGACGAGGTTGAGCCCACCTTCCAGGAGCCCTTCTGCCATCGCCCGGCAGTTCTCTACTATCTGGCGGGCGTAGTCCTTGAACTCCGGTTTCAGGGCCTCTCCGAAGGCGACGGCCTTCCCTGCGATGGCGTGCATGAGGGGTCCGCCCTGCATCCCGGGGAATACACGGCTGTTGACCTTCTTGGCGAACTCCTCGCGGCAGAGGATCATGCCTCCGCGCGCTCCACGCAGCGTCTTGTGGGTCGTTGTCGTCACGACCTCGCTGTAAGGGATCGGGGATGGGTGGACGTCGGCTGCGACGAGCCCGGCTATGTGGGCCATGTCGGTGAGCAAGTAGGCTTCGACTTCGTCTGCGATATCGCGAAACCTATCGAAGTGGAGGGTGCGCGGGTAGGCGCTCGCGCCGGCCAGGATCATCCTCGGACTCTCGCGCAAGGCGATCTCGCGCAGCTGGTCATAGTCTATGAAGCCGTCGTCGCCGACCCCGTAGTGGACTATGGAGTAGGTGCGGCCCGAGAAGTTGAGCTTCATCCCGTGCGTGAGGTGGCCGCCGTGCGCCAGGTCCATCGAGAGTATCTTCTCGCCCGGTTCGAGCAGGGCCGCGTAAGCCGCCTCGTTTGCCTGACTCCCCGAGTGCGGCTGCACGTTGATGTGCTCGGCGCCGAAGAGCTCCTTCGCCCGGTCTATGGCGAGCTGCTCTACTACGTCCATGAACTGGCAGCCACCGTAGTAGCGCTTGCCGGGGTAGCCCTCGGCGTACTTGTTCGTCATCACCGAGCCCTGCGCAGCGAGCACCGCAGGAGAGGCGAAGTTCTCGCTGGCTATCAGCTCGATAGTCGTCCGCTGGCGTTCGAGCTCCCCGTCGAGCGCCTCCTGGACCTCGGAGTCCACAACCTCGGTGTAAGGGCCCAACATCTATCTACCTCCGCTTTTCGGGTTCGCTGGCGCGCTCGACGTCTCCACGTGGGGAAGCCGGAACTCGTCTCCAGAGTACGGTGCTATCCCTCGTCCTCCCTAACGGACGTGCAACTGGTCGGAGTATAAACGTTGCCCGTAATGCCCTCAAACCTTTTCACCCGACGAGAAGAATCGCGGGTAGCGCCACTAATCGTCTCCGGGCGATACGATGTGGACCTTTGGTTGGTCTTCGGTGAGGCCCGCCGCGACGAGTGAGGCTAAGTCCACGAGCCCTACCTGGGAGTGGATCGCCGCCAACACGAGGAGGCTGCACGCCACGCCGACAAAGGCGAACACCCTCTCACGGTTCCGCTGGAGAACCCCGGCTAGCCCGAGCCCCAGAGCCGCGATCCCGAAGAGCACCGTCCACAAGGCAAGCATGAGCATCCAGAAGCCGTACGCCTCCGTATCCGCCCCAGGAGGCAGCCTGCTTATAGCGTACAGGGCCATCAAGGAGACTACCAAGAGAAGTACCGCCGGGAAAAAGGACAGAAGGAGCGAAGCTACCCCCAAGCTGGAGTGTTCGCTTCTCGGTTCGGTCATGCACGCCGTCACAGCAGCGCCCCTCTGCGAACTCGTGTCGTGTCTCTGCGTGTCACCGTTCATGCGAGCATCGGTGGGATAGTGACGACTTCTGGTTCTCGCGCGCAGGAACTACAACTGCCCGTGATCCACCACCGCGAGCCGGACCAACCGCTCCTCCGACAGATCCTCGGTGGCCCGCAGGAGCCGCGTCTGCCCGCCAGAGAGGTCAACTACAGCCGAGGCTTCGCCGCTTCCGGGTTCTCCCTCGACGATCAGGTCCGCCGCCTCCGATATCCTCGGGTCCACCTCTTCTAGCCCTCTTGGGGCAGGCTCGCCTGAGAGGTTCGCGCTCGTAGCGTAGAGCGGCTCCCCGTAGGCGGCGAGGATCTCCCGCACGACGGGGCCAGTCGGGACGCGGAGACCGACGGTCCCGCCGCCGGGGCGATCCAGGACGAGGGTCAGCGGACCTGGCCAGTAGAGATCGGCGAGTTTCCTGGCGAGCGGGGGAACGCTCGCGGCGAGCGCGAAGGCCTCTTCGGATGAGGCGCAGAGCAGGGCTATTGGCTTGGCCGGGTCGCGGCCTTTTATCTGCTCTATCTGACGAAGCCCGGGCTCCGTAGCGACGAGCCCGACGACGGTCTCCGTGGGAACGAGGGCCACCTTGCCTTCGCGTAACGCCTGCACGGCCTCCGCGGGTGAGACGACCTTGCTCATCGCTCCCGCCGCAGGAGCACCACTCGGGGCGTGCCCGCGAGGTCCGTCTGGGAGCCGCGCGGGACAAAACCGGCGCGGCTCCCCAGCTCGAGCACCGCGTCTGCCTGTCCGTCTCCGACCTCGAGCACTACGTCCGCCCCATCGCTGAGCAGGGAAGGAGCCTCCGCGAAGATGCGCCGGTAGTACGCAAGTCCGTCCGGTCCGCCGTCGAGGGCTTGGTGAGGATCCCAGTCTCGCACCTCGGGGGCGAGTCTTGGAATCTCACCGCTTCTTACGTAGGGAGGGTTGGAGACGAGTACGTCCAAGCCGTTCTCCAGGAAGTCCAGGCCGGAGGCAATGTCCGCCAGGTGGAGGCTGATCCTCACCCCCGCTCGCTCGGCGTTTTGGCGAGCGGTCCGCAGCGCTGCCTCGGAGGTGTCCGTGGCGTAGACCTCGCAGAGCGGGCGTTCGTGGGCGATGGAGACCGCGATCGCCCCCGAGCCGGTCCCGATATCGAGGACCCGGCACGAACCTCCGCACCGGTCTATGCGTTCCAGCGCCGCGTCGACGACGCTCTCGGTATCGGGGCGCGGGATCAAGGTCTCCCGGTTCAGATCTAGGCGCAGGTCTCTGAAGTACGCGTAGCCGAGGATGCGCTGCACGGGTTCACGCATCGAGCGGCGGGAGATCCAAGCTTCGTAACGGACCGCCTGTTCGCTGGTCAGAGGCTCGTCGTGCAGGGTTAGCTCGGCGCGCCCTATCCCCAGCAGCTCAGATAGGAGAACCTCGGCGGAGGCGGTTGGCTCGGGGACCGCGGCACGCGCCAGCTTCTCGGCGGCGTTCCTCAGCGCTCGCTTGGCGCCTACTGCGCCGGTTCGCATAGACTCTAGCCGGGGGTTCCGGCTGCCTCGGCGGCGAGCTTCTCTGCCCTCTCTTTGGCGGCGAGGGCCTGGGTGAACTCTTCGAGCTCGCCATTCAAGACGGCCTCGAGGTTGTGGGAGGTCAGGCCGACCCGGTGGTCGGTTATGCGACCCTGCGGGAAGTTGTAGGTTCGGATCTTGGCCGAGCGGTCGCCGGTCCCGACCTGGGAGAGCCGCATCGCTCCCTCCTGCTCCCTGCGTTCGTGCATCTCGCGCTCGAGGAGACGGGAACGTAGTATCCGGAGCGCCTGCTCCTTGTTCTGCAGCTGGCTTTTTTCGTTCTGGCAGGTCACGACGAGGCCGGTGGGCTTGTGAGTGATCCTGACCGCCGAGTCGGTGGTGTTGACGCTCTGGCCACCTGG
>DASZKL010000189.1:0-3149 GCA_035947015.1 Rubrobacteraceae bacterium | reverse complement strand
AGGCGATCGCGGCGACCCAGGTCGTTGCGATGCTTTCCGCAGTACAGGCACCTGTAGTTGTCCCTGGCAAAGAGGATGGCGTTCGTCACGTGTCGCCTGAGGCGCCGCGGTATCTCGACGTACTTGATGAGCCGGATCACTAGCGGATATGGATATTCGGACTTCTCGGAGCGGAAGCGCCGCTCCAGATTGGCCTCGACGATCTCGGCCTTCTCGGAGACGACGAGGACTATCGCCCTCTTGGCCGGTACCAGGGCCACGGGCTCGTAGCTGGCGTTGAGCGTCAAGCATCGTGCCACGGCGGAATTTTAACATAACGGAATGCTTGTAAAGTGTGAAACCGCATATGTAGGCCAACTAGCGCGAGCCATGCGCGTCCGGGGAGGGGCCAGTCGGCACCGGAGAATCCTCCCGTGGCGCCCTAAGCTCGGGTCTTTGTGGTCTTCGGAGCTTGCATAATTGCTTCGAAGATCGGAGCGGCGGAGGCGCGGAAGGGGTCGGCGACGGGAAGGCCGGTCTCGTCTGCTACCCTGGCGACGAACTCCTCGGCATCGGCCTCACCCAGCCCCCTCGTGTTGACGCTCACGGCGACCACGGGGGCGGGCTTGACGAGGGCGGCGACCTCCTCGTAGAGGCGAGCGACGCGGGACGGACTCGGACGCGGGACGCCAGCGAAGACCTCTTCGTGCGGGTCAGCGGCGCAGAGGATAAGGCAGTCCGGGCACGAGCCGTGCAAGAGGCCGAGGGTGACCCCGGAGTAGGCCGGGTGGCCCAATGAGCCCTGCCCCTCGACCAGGATCAGATCCGGCTCTCTGCGCGCCGCTTCGAGGACGAGCTGCTCCGAAGCGCCGGCTACGAAGTCCGAGACCACGGCGTCCACGCACATACCCCACCCTGCGATGATGATGCCCGTCTGACCAGTCGCGACGAACTCGGCCCCTACGCCCGCCCCCCTCGCGACCCTCTCGATCTCAAGGCTCGTCGTCATCTTTCCTATGGCTGTGTCCGTGCCGACCGTGAGCGCGACCTTGGGCTCGACCCCGAACCCGTCCCCGGTGAAGAGGGGTATATCTGCAGGTGGCTTGCGCACATCCCACACCTTCTTGCCGGGGAACTGTGGACCCAGGCGCTGGTGGAGCCCGCTCACTATCTCCAGCCCGGCGTCGGCAGCCGCGCTCAGAGTGTCCATCCACTCCGCCGGCAACCGCCCGCCCGCAGGGGCCAGCCCGACGAGGATAGAGGTCGGAGAGCGCTCCATGGCCTCCTCCAAGGCACCGACTATCGGGGCGTCGCGGTCGAGCTCCGGCATGACCTCGCGCACGCTCCTCCCCGCGAGCGTCGAGTCGATCACGGCGACGACCTCGTCTTTCCCGTAGCGGATGAGCCCGTGGGCGGTTTTGGCGTGGCGGTGAACGAACCACCCCTCGGCCAGGATCGCGTAGCGACGCTCGGGAGCCGCCTCCGATATCATCGCGGCTCCACCCCGAGGCCGGGCCCGTCCGAGAGGATGATACGGCCATTCTCGTAGACGAGACCCTCGAACGGGTCGTCGGCGAGGAGCATCGCACCGTCGAGATCCACGAAGTCGAAGAGGCCGGAGATCTGGGCCGCCGCGGAGATGCCGAGCGAGGTCTCCACCATGCACCCGAGCATGACGATCAACCCCAACGAGCGGGCGGTGTGGACCATCTCCAGGGCCCCCCTTATCCCGCCACACTTGGTGAGCTTCACGTTCACCCCGCTCACGCGCCCGGCAAGAGGTGGCACGTCGCGGGCGGCGATGGCGCTCTCGTCGGCGACAACCAGCACGGGGTGGGCAGCTGCGGTTGTCTTTCGTAACGCCTCCGGACCGGCGGAGGCCGGGACGGGTTGCTCGATCACGCGCACCCCGATCTCCTTGAGCTCCGCTGCCACCTCCGGGGCTTCGTCGGGGGAGAAGGCCTCGTTGGCATCCACCCAGATCTCCGCGCCCGAGAAATCGGCAACGGCCCTGACCGTTTCGATATCCTCCCAACCCCCCACCTTCATCTTGAGGATCGGGAAAGAGGAGTGTCTCTTCGCCTCCTCGACGGTAGTCTTTGGCTTCGCTATGGCTAGTGTGTAAGCGCTCGTGGGCTCGGGACGGCCGAGCCCGAGCAGCCTGTATAGAGGAACGCCGAGCCTCTTCGCAGCGAGGTCGTGAAGCGCCGCGTCCAGCGCGGCACGCGCCGTCGGGGGCAGGTGGTCGTTCTCCGCGAGGGTGTCCTCGATATTCCAGGGGTCTTGGATCTCGACACCCTCGAGCGCCCCCGCCACACCCTGCGCGTCCTGGTCATAGTAATGCGTGGGGGCCGCCTCGCCCCTACCCGCGAGACCGTCCTCAGCGACCTCGAAGATCACGCGCTCGAAGGCGTCTGCCGAGCTCCGGGCGATGGCGAAGGTGCGCTCGGTGTGCACCGTCAAGGTCCGAACCCTCGTCTCCAAGAGATACTCCCCTCCCGCTCTGCGCCTGCAGAGGCATTTTAGCGCGTTCCATCCGACGGAATCTCTCTGGTTGAAGGCTCGTTAAATAGGTGATGCGCCGGTGAGCGAGGTTTATACTCTGGATGGTTCGGAAGAGCAGGAGAGGCACGCTTTGGACGCTAGCAAGGCAGAGATCCTGATAGTCGAGGACGACGAGGTGATCATGGGCACCCTGGCCTACAATCTCTCCCGCCAGGGCTTCGGCGTGCAAGAGGCCACGACCGGCGCGGAGGCACTGAGGCTTGCCCGCAAGCTGAGGCCTGACCTGATACTCCTCGACCTGATGCTCCCAGGCGAGTCGGGTATAGAGGTCTGCGAACGCATCCGCGAGGGCGACCAGGACGTGGTGATCGTCATGGTCACGGCCAAGGATGCCGAGGACGACAAGGTGCGGGGCTTCGAGGCCGGCGCTGACGACTACGTGACCAAACCCTTCGGCATGAAGGAGCTTGTCGCCCGCATCAACGCCAACCTCAAGCGGAGCGAGGCAGGGGGACGGGGCAAGATCCTGGAGGCCGGCGACCTGCAGATCGACACCAAGAACTTCACAGCCAGCGTCGGGGGAGAACCCCTCGACCTGCGCCTCAAGGAGTTCGAGCTTCTGGCTGCGCTCGCCTCCACCCCCGGGGAACTCAAGAGCCGGGAGG
>DASZKL010000188.1:0-2735 GCA_035947015.1 Rubrobacteraceae bacterium | reverse complement strand
CCCTCGACGATGGCGAACAACCCTCTAGCCCCCGGAGACCGGCGGCAGAACCGCGACCTCGTCGCCGGGCGAGACGCGGGTGTCCCCCCGAGCGTACTCGCCGTTGACGGCGAAGGCTAAAGTGTCGCGCATGGGGGAGAGGCCGGGGTGGCGTTCGATCAGGAGCGGCCACAATTCTCTCAGCGTGATCTCCCCGGCCGGAACGTGTGTCTCGCGGGTCCCCGCGCGGTCCGCGGCCGCCCCGAAGAGCAGGACTTTGACGCCTTCCATCCTTACTCCTTGGGCTCCGGGACGTAGTCTTGGCCGACGACGACCTTCAGGGTGTGCGGTATGATCTCGAACTCGGCCGGCTCGTCCCCGATGAGCTCCCCGTCGGCGGTGAACTCCAGCCCGTCGGGCTGGGTCTCGATCCGGATCCGCCTCGCCCGCGCGGAGAAGACCCCTTCTTTGCCGAGGTAGTCGGACCTCGCCAGGGCCGCGGGCGCGAGCGCGAGCGCCTCCTTGAGCCCGACGTCCTCGATGACCACGAGGTCGAGGAGCCCGTCCTCGGGGTTGGCCCTCGGAGCCGCGGGCCAGCCTCCGCCGGCGTAGCGGCAGTTGCCGACCGCCACGTTCACCGCGCGCATCATGCGCTCCTCGCCGTCGAGCGTCACCCTCACCTCGCGCACGTCGAAGTCGCGGGCCTTCTCCAGCGACGCCCGGAAATATGCCAGCTTGCCCCACCGGCTCTTCAGCTCCTCGTTGGCCAGGCTGGAGGTCTCCGCCCCGAATCCCCCGGTCGACACGTTGATAAAGAACCGCTCTCCGAGGCCCTCGGAGCGGACCCTGGCCACGTCGAGCGTCCTGACCCTTCCCCGACGTATGGTCTCCCTGGCCCCCTCGGGATCGTCTGGGATGGCGAGGGTGGCGGCCAGGTCGTTGCCGGTCCCCATGGGCAGGACGGCGAGCGTCACGTCTTTGGGGAAACCGGCCTTGCCCAGGCCGTTTACGACCTCATTCACGGTGCCGTCGCCCCCAACGACGATGAGCAGGCCGTCGCTCCACTCCTCGGCGGCCTCTTGCGCATCCCCGGCGCCTCTGGTGTAGATCCACTCGGCTTCGAAGTCCTCGAGCCCCTCGCGTATGACCGCGGGTTCGCACCCACCGCCCGAGGCGGGGTTGCAGATCACGCGCGCCCTCGTCTTGGAGCCTTCCATGAGATCAGGTCCTCCGTCGCCTTCACGTCCCCCTCGTTTACCCGGAGGGTGATCGTGAATATATCAGCCGGGGCGTCTTTTAGGAGGCGCGGAGCCCATACGTGTCGGGGTAGGATACGCGCGAGATCGCACCCACCGGCAGCCAAACCTCCCGCCGGAGACCCCCGTCGAGCCTGACCGCGGCGTTCCCGCCGTCCTCGGAGATGTAGCGGACCTCGCCCGCCCCAAACGGCGTCTGGACGTGCTCCCCGATGGCCAGCTCGCTCAGGAAGGCCTCCCGCAGCGCCGCGACGTAGGCGAGCGCGAGCGACCGGTCGCGGTTCGCGCCCTCGTCGCGCCGGTCGGCGACCAGGATGCCCGCGATGCGGTATAGATTCGCCCGTGACACTTGCGAGATCAGGCACGCCCGGATCGTCTGCTTGACCAGCTGCCGCTCGAACTCGGAGTACTCCTCGCCGCTGCGCGCCAGAATGTCCATAACCCTGGGAAACGCACGCGCCGTGGCCTCCTCGACCGTCAACCCGTTGATCCCACGCTCGTAGACGTGCGGGTCCAAACGCTCATCCTCCCGCCGCCGCGGGACGCTGAGCCAATCCTGTCTGATGTCTCTGGTCTCTGTCATGGACAGATTATACCTCACTGAAGCTAGTGAGACAACGATGAGTTAGCACGCTACGCCCTTCGGGCTTCGCTTTCAGCTTTTCAGTTTGAGCGCTAATCGGGAGGAGCTTGCAGGCCGATAACCCGGGTGCGGACTTGTTGACATGAGGAACTTTAGAGCGCTGAAGGTCTGGGAGAAGAGCCACCGGCTCGTCCTGGCTGTGTACAAGGCTACGGGCACGTTCCCTCGGGAAGAAACCTACGGGTTGACAGCCCAGCTGCGTCGTTGCTGTGCCTCCATCCCGGCCAACGTAGCCGAAGGCTGCGGCAGAGGCAGCGATGCGGAGATAGGGCGCTTCATGCTCATCGCGATGGGCTCCGCGAGTGAGCTCGACTACCACTTGCTCCTTGCCCACGATCTGGGCTACCTTGGCGCCCAGGATTACCAGGAACTCTCGCAGCGAACGGCAGAAGTCAAGCGGATGCTCTTGACCTTCCTAACCCGAGTGCGCCCCACCAACAAGCCGACAAGCTGAAAGCGAGGCCTAAAAGGCCGAAGCGTGCTGAAAGCGAAGGCGAAGCCTGAGCGTGCTGAAAGGCGCGAAGCGCCGTGCTGAAAGCTGGCGACCGCAGGGAGCCAGCGTGCTAACACGCTTGCGCTAAACTGAGAAGAGTCTTCAGGAAGGAGATACGGGTGAACCCCGAGGAGTTCCTACAGCGGCTAAAGAGAGAGGTGATCGGGCACCCTGCGCTCGTGCACCCGTTTCTGGAGCGGTTCGGGGAGGGGGACGCGAGCGAGGAGGGGGTGAGGACGTTTGCGATCCAGTACTACCGGCACGTGCGGGTGAGCCGGCTCTACCTTGCGGCCCTGATCTCGGGCTGCCGCGACGACGAGAGGCTGCAGCTCGCCCTCGCCGAGATCCTCTTCGACGAGTACGG
>DASZKL010000187.1:0-5923 GCA_035947015.1 Rubrobacteraceae bacterium | reverse complement strand
GGCGCTCGGGGCGCCGGTGAGGGAGCAGCTGCTCGCGGGAGTGGACTTCTCGTACCCTTTAGGGGGTTTGCCGCGCGGGGCGCGGATCACCGGCGTAGAGGTCGGCGAGGGGCAACTCGTCCTCTCTGGCGAGGTGGAACGCATCCCCTTGAACGAACCAACTGGTTGATAACGCCCGCCTTTGTTGTTATCTTCTGCCGTGGCCGGTGGAATCCCTGGAGGGGGATCTCGGAGCATGACGCGCCGTACGCGGCCATACATCCCGGCGAGTCACATCTGGAGAGGTAATGATCCGATTCGACAACGTCACGAAGGTCTACGGCAAGGACACCGTTGCGCTGGAGCACGTGAACCTGGAGATAGATCCCGGCGAGTTCGTCTTCCTGGTAGGGGCGAGCGGCTCAGGCAAGTCCACGGTGGTGCGCCTGATCCTGAAGGAGATAGAGCCCTCGGCTGGGGCTATCTACGTCAACGGCACGCGGCTCTCCTCTGTGCCGCGACGGAGGATACCCCGCCACCGGCGCAACATCGGGTGCGTCTTCCAGGACTTCAAGTTGCTACCGAACAAGACAGCCGCCGAGAACGTCGCCTACGCTATGGAGGTCACCGGCCAGAGGCGCCGCGCCATCCGCACAAAGGTCCCCCAGATACTCGACCTCGTTGGTCTGAGCGGCAAGATGGACAAGTTCCCTGACCAACTCTCCGGCGGAGAGCAGCAGCGCGTCTCGATCGCGAGGGCCTTCGTCTCGCAGCCGCAGATACTCGTCGCCGACGAGCCGACCGGCAACCTCGACCCGAACACGTCGGTTGGCATCATGCAGCTTCTGCACCGCATCAACCGCATCGGCACCACCGTCGTGGTGGCGACCCACGACAAGGAGATGGTGGACGTGATGCGCAAGAGGGTCGTCGCCCTCGAGGATGGCCGCGTGGTCCGCGACAAGGTGAAGGGGGCTTACGCCGATGAGGTTTAACCTCGGTTTCTTCCTGCGGGAGGCGATGAAGAACATTCGCCTGAACCTCCTGATGAGCATTACCGCCATAACCACGACGTTCATCTGCATCCTGGTCCTGGGCGTGGCACTCCTCGTCAGTTCCCACGTCGAGGGCGTCATCGGCTCCGTGCGCGAGGACGTGAGCGTCGAGGTCTTCTTCCCACCGGACGCCTCGCAGCAGGAGATAGACAAGGTCCGTAGCGCCGTCGAGGGCTACCCCGAGGTATCTAGCGTGAACTACGTCTCCAAGGAGGAGGCGCTGGAGACCTTCAAGGAGACCTTCGCGGATCAGCCAGAGATCTACGAGGGTATCGACCCTGGTGTCCTGCCTGCCTCACTGCAGGTGCAGCTGGAGAATCCGGCCGCGGCCGACGAGGTGGCGCAGCGGCTGCGGGAGGATCACAGGTTCACAGACGATAACCTCAGCTACCCGCAGCAAACCATCGAGCGTCTCAACAAGGTTACCTCGTACATGATCTTGGGCCTCTACGGGGCCACCGCTTTGTTCCTGATCTCCAGCGTGCTCCTGATCTCGAACGCCATCAGGCTCTCCATCTTCGCCCGGCGCAAGGAGATCGAGGTGATGAAGCTCGTCGGAGCCTCCGATTCCTTCGTGCGCACGCCGTTCGTCTTCGAGGGGCTGGTGCAGAGCCTGATCGGGGCCGGCCTGGCCGCGCTGACCGTAGGCTGGATCAACTTTCTCTTCGTGGACTGGTCGCAGGATGCCCTGCCTTTCGTGCCGATCTCGGGCGATGCGGTGAACACCCTCCTCATACTGACCGTCCTGGTGGTCGTCGGCGTAGTGATCGGGGTAATCGGCAGTTTCCTCTCCGTGACCCGCTTCTTGAGGAAGATCTAGCAAGTCAGCATTTCAGCACGCCGCCTTTTCAAGGCAGCTTCTCAGCACGCTCCGGCTTCGCCTCCGCTTGTCAGCTAGCCAGCAAGGAGAGCACGGTTCGTTGCTTCGCAGCGCTCGAGAAGCCGTCTCGCAATGCGCTTTCCAGCTAAGACCTAACCGGCTAACCGGCTGACAGGCTGAAATGCTGAAGGCGAGGTCTTGAAGGCCGAAGCGTACTGAGAGCTGGCGACAGAAGGGAGCCAGCGTTCTGACTAGCTGACTGCTCGTGGTAGACTCAGCGCGTGTCCTTCCCCGAAACAGGAGACCATTCTTGATACTACCGGCCGTGCTGGTGCGCCGGGGTAAGTACTCGGTCGCGGATCCGCTCTTCGTCGAGGAGCGGCGCCCGGTGCTGGTTGCGCGCAAGCTTCGCCGGGGCGCCGAGGCGGGGGACATAGTCCTGGTGAGCGCCCGCGAGAAGAACCGCTCGCTGCGCGGCGAGGTCACGCGCGTGATCGGGTCCTCACAGGACCCGCGCAACGTCTACGAGGCGCTCTTCGCTTCCATCGGCACTTCCCGCCGCTTCTCTCGGAAGGTCGAGGAAGAGGCCGAGGAGGTAGCAGCCAGGGAGCCAGGCGACCGCCAGGACCTCCGCCACCTCCCCACCGTTACGATAGACGGAGCAGACGCCAGGGATTTCGACGACGCCATTTCCGTCGAGCGCACGCCCGGAGGGTACAGGCTCTGGGTGCACATCGCCGACGTGACGCACTACGTAGATCCCGGCGGAGCCCTCGACGGACAGGCTGCCTACAGGGGCAATTCGGTATACCTGCCTGGCACGGTCGCACCCATGCTACCGCAGCGGCTCTCGAACGACGTGTGCTCGCTCAAGCCGGACGCCGAGCGGGCCACGGTCACGGTCGAGATGGAGGTATCCTCCGACGGCGAGGCGAGGAGCGCCAGGGCCTTCAGAAGCCTGATCGTCAGCGACACCCGCCTCACCTACGACGGGGTCGATGCTTTCCTGCGTGGGGAGGGAGAGGTGAGGCTCCCTGCGATGATCCAGGCCGCCCACGAACTCTCGCGCCGACTCAAGACGCGGGCAGCCAGGCGGGGCAAGCTGGAGCTAGGCGGACGCGAGCCGGAGTATGAGCTCGACGAGCAGGGCGTGCCCGTCTCGGCGAGAGCGCGGCGCTCGACCCCGGCCCGCGAGCTCATAGAGGAGCTGATGGTACTCGCCAACGAGTCGGTCGCCAAGATGCTGCGCAGGAAGAAGGGCGGCGTCTTCCGGGTGCACGAGAGGCCGGACCTGGAGTCGCTCGAGCTGCTCGGCCAGCGCCTCGCCGCCATCGGGGTACAGGCGAAGCCCACGCCGGAGAACCTGGGTTCGATCGCCCAGAAGGCCAAGTCCGACGCGGTGAACTACCTCGTCTTGCGTTCCATCCCACGCGCGCTCTACTCGCCCGAGCCAACCGGCCACTACGGGCTGGCGCTCGAGGACTACACCCACTTCACTTCCCCGATCCGGCGCTACGCCGACCTCCTCGTCCACCGGGCGCTGTTGGGGGACGAGCCCCTGTACGACCTCGCAGGGGTAGCGGCGCACATCTCCGAGAGGGAGTACCGGTCCATGATCTGCGAGCGCACCGCCGACGAGTACACGCTCATGTGGCTGATGTGTGACCGCGTCGGGGATGTCTTGGAGGGCACGATAGTGAGCACGGCGGCCTTCGGCCTCTTCGTCGAGCTCGAGACGGGCGCCACCGGCCTCGTCCACGTCAGCAAGCTCCCGGGCTGGTGGGAGCTGGAGCCGAGCGGCGTGGTCCTCTCCAACGACGAGATAGGCGTCTCCTACAAGGTCGGTGACCGGATACTGGTGGAGTTGCTCGACGTCCTCCCGCTGATGCAGCGGGCCGAACTCAGGGTAGTGAAGCGCCTGTGACGGACTTCGCACGCAACAGAAAGGCTCTCCACGACTTCGACATAGAGGAGACCTACGAGGCCGGCATAGCTTTGACCGGCCCTGAAGTAAAGTCGGTGCGCGCGGGAAGAGCCAACCTCAAGGAGAGCTACGCGCGAGTTCGGGATGGTGAAGTCTTCCTCCTCGGCGCTCACATCTCCCCTTACACGAACGCCACGAACATACCTCAGTACCCGACCCGCGACCGCAAGCTGCTCCTGCACAGCAAGGAGATAGCCCGCCTCGCGGGCAAGAGCCAGGAGGACGGCAAGACCCTCATACCGCTGAGGCTCTACCCCAAGGACGGCAACATAAAGCTCGAGCTCGCCGTCGCCAGCCGCAAGAAGCAATACGACAAGCGGCGCGAGATCGCCCGCAAAACCGCCGAGCGCGAGATGGAGCGCACCGTCAAGGAGCGTCTCCGCCGCTAGCCGCGGATTGAATAACCCCTCCAAAATGGTAGAATATATGTCGTCAAGGGGGCGTACCGGTTTCGACGCGAGCGGTCTGCGTCCTGCGAGACGAGCCGAGTTTGCTGGAGACTCGTAAAACGCCAGCAACAAAACACACGCCGATACTGAAGCGGCTCCGCTCGCTGCTTAAATAGCAGCGGCGCATCGGTCCGGGCGGCCCACGGCCCGGTTCCCGGTGTCATCTTAGTGGGCTAACCCCGCGGGCTCTGGCCCAGGGTCTGTGGGGGACACTCAAAGGGCTAGCCCCTCCGTGGCGCCCCGGTCCGCGGAGGTAGGTGAAGGTAAACCGGGTGCTATGCTCGTATAATCTCGCGGACGGCGCACTCGCGGACGCGGGTTCGAGTCCCGCCGCCTCCACTACGCCGCCTGGCCAGAACCGGGCGGCTTTCTCTTGCGTGGCAAAGCACAAGCATAATTGTCTTCGTAAAACGGATATAATGGCGTCCCGTGAGCGATCCACGACCCATAGGGGTTTTCGACTCGGGCGTCGGGGGATTGACGGTGCTGGCTGAGGTCAGGGACCGTCTGCCCTACGAGCACACCGTTTACTTCGGGGACACAGCGAGGGTGCCCTATGGGGTTCGCAACCTCGCGGAGGTCAGGGAGTTCGCGTTCGAGATCATCCGCTACCTCATCGACCTCGACGTGAAGCTCGTGGTCGTGGCCTGCAACACGGCGTCTGCGGCGGCGCTCGAGGCGGCGCAGGCCGAGTTCGAAGTCCCCATAGTGGGTGTGATCGAGCCTGGCGCTCGCGCCGCTGCCATCGAGACGATAAACCGCCGCGTGGGAGTACTGGCTACAGAGGCCACGGTCGAGAGCGGGGCCTACCGTCGGGCCGTGCACAATCTGGACGCCGGCGTAGAGGTCCACGAACAAGCCTGCCCCGAGTTCGTCCCCCTCATCGAGCGGGGCGTCGTGGATGGCCCCGAGCTCGAAGGGATCGCCCGGGAATATCTAGAATCACTCATAGAGCGGCGCGTGGACGCTGTTGTTCTTGGGTGCACGCACTATCCTTTGATCTCTGCCCCCATCAATCGCATCCTCGGGCCTCGGGTGCGGCTGATCTCCTCCGCGGGCCAGACCGCCCTTGAAGTCGGCCGCGTTCTCTCCCGACGTGGTTACCTCCGTCGCCCGCGCGACGCCGACGACCTCGGAAGCTCGACCTACGTCTGCAGCGCCGACCCCGCGGAGTTTGCTACTCTGGGCGGACGTTTCTTGGGCGAAGAGATAGAGGCCGTCGCCCCGGCCGCCGTGATTTAAAGCTCAATCCCCCTTTGTTATACTCACCTGCGGCCTCCGCGGGGCGTGGCGCAGCCTGGTAGCGCACCTGCTTTGGGAGCAGGGGGTCGGAGGTTCAAATCCTCTCGCCCCGACCACCGGAGCCTTAATACGCGGGTGTAGCTCAATGGTAGAGCTCCAGCCTTCCAAGCTGGCGATGGGGGTTCGATTCCCCTCACCCGCTCTTCGAGCGCCCGTAGCTAAGGGGACATAGCAGCGGACTTCTAATCCTCGGGTACGTGCACGGGTGTCAGCTGAGGTCAAGTAAAACGTCATACCTAAGCGGTACACGTCTCCGTGCGTTGCTCCGTGTTTGCCACAGTTTAGTCTCTACTGCTGACCTACTGCTGACACGTTGTCGCCTAGAGGGCAATGA
>DASZKL010000186.1:0-5139 GCA_035947015.1 Rubrobacteraceae bacterium | reverse complement strand
GTGTACTCGTTGATCTGGCGCGCCCGCTTGGCGCTCGCTATGACCAGCCCGTAGCGGGAATCCACCTTGTCAAGTAGCTCGTCAACCTTGAGATCGTGCATCTTCTGCTCCTTCTGCGACTACGCTTTGCAGTGTCTCTATCATGTCCTTGCGGGCCTGCTCGTACTCACCGTTTACGACCTCGTAGTCGAACTCGTCGCGGGCCGCGATCTCCTTTAGCGCCGTTGCCATGCGATTCTCCACCGACTCCGAGGTCTCCGTCGCCCGGCTCTCGAGGCGCCGGCGAGTCTCCTCCAGCGACGGTGCCCGGACGAAGACCATCACAGCGTCGGGGCGTCGCTCCTTGATCTGCCGCGCCCCTTGAAGCTCGATCCTGAGTATTACGGAGCGGCCCTTCTGTAGGAGTTCCTCTACGCTCTCCTTCGGCGTGCCGTAGAGATTACCAGAATACTCAGCCCATTCGAGGAGGCGGTCCTCATCGATCCAGCGCTCGAACTGCTCGCGGGAGAGGAAGACGTGGTCCCTACCGTCTACCTCGCCCTCACGCGGCTCGCGGGTCGTGGCCGAGGCTATGAGCGCCAGCTCCGGGATGGCTTCGAGTGCCGCCCGGATCAGGGTGTCCTTGCCCGCCCCTGAGGGCCCGGAGACGACGATCAGCCTTCCTCGCACCCCAGAGCCCTGATCAAACGGTCCCGCTGGCCGTGGGTGAGCCCGACGAGGGTCTTGGACCGGCTGACCCCCGCCTCCCTCATGATCCGGGTCACCTTTATGCGCCCCATCCCCCTGACAGCGAGCAGCATCTCCTCGACCTTGGCACCTCTGAGCTCCTCGGAAGGATCCATCAGCAACTCGTAGATCCCGAGCTCTCCGCTCTTGAGCCTGCGCTTGGTGGCCGCCCGGGCGAAGCGCACCCTGTTGGCCTCCTCGAGCGCGCTGCGGCGTTCCTGGGTCGTTCTCTCTGGTGCCCGCCTCAACATCGACCCGCTAGTATATCATCGGCGGTTATGGGCCGCCGTCTAGCCGCGGATTTCCTGCAAAGCGCCGGTCAGATCCGCTGCACCCAGCCCCTCGCCTTCCAGGTAACTCGCGAACTCGTCGAATATCTCTTTTGGGTCCCGCACGAAGCTCGCCGTGCCGACCTGCACCACGGTCGCGCCCGCGAGCATGAACTCTGCGATGTCGAGCCCGCTCATAACTCCCCCACTCCCCAGGATGGGTACGCCGACGACCTTCGAGACCTCGTACACCGCTCGCAGCGCCACGGGCTTTATGGCGGGACCTGAGAGTCCGCCCCGGACCAACGTTTGGCGCCTGCTCGGATCTATGCTAAGCGCCGGGATGGTATTCATTACTGTGAGCGCATCGGCCCCGGCGGCCTCTGCGGCCAGGGCGTTCTGCACCACCCCTTCGAAGGTGAGCTTGGCGAAGATCGGCTTTCCGGGAACAGCGCCCCGGCACGCGGCGACCACCTCCTCAACGGACGCCGGGGTCGCGCAGAAGGTCAGCCCGCCGCATTCCACGTTGGGGCACGAGAGGTTCAGCTCGACGGCAGCGATACGCTCGTCGCCAGAGAGTCGCTCGCACAGAGCAGCGAACTCTTCGACGGTGTCCCCTGCGACCGAGACGAAGACGGGCAAGTCGAGGTCGAAGGCGTCGAGTTCTTGTAAGAAGCGCTCCACGCCGGGGTTCTGGAGTCCTATGGAGTTGACCATTCCAGCCGGGGTCTCGGCGACACGCGGCGGCGGGTTGCCCTCCCTCGCTCTCGGGGTCGTTGTCTTGGGCAGGATCGCCCCGTAGACTCCATCTACCTCGCCTAGCGCCTCCTTGGAGAGCGTTCCTGAGGCGGGGACGAGCGGAGTTCTGAGCGGGATGCCGCAGAGCTCGACCGCGAGATCCGCCCCGGCCCTCCGTTCTCTTATTACCACGCCAATACCTCCGCGCCGAATACCGGCCCCTCGACACAAGATCTGACATACCCCCCATCGCGCACCGGTACCACGCACGCGTTGCACGAGCCGTTGCCACAGCCCATCCTCTCCTCCACGGAGAGTTGACAGACGCACCCCTCACCGATCTCCCGCTCGATGGCGGCTAGCATCGGGTTGGGACCGCAGGCGTAGACCACGGGGTAGCGCTCTAGCTCGCGGGCGGCGTCCAGGACCGTGCCGTGGGTCCCCGCCGACCCGTCCATCGTCGCCACCTTCGATGCGGGGAACGCTCTGGCGATCTCCGCCGTTTTGGCATCCGCGAAGCCCAAGAACACGTCGTGGGGCACGCCGAGCTCGCTCAGGCGCCTGGCGAGAACCTTCAGCGGTGCGACCCCGACGCCGCCACCCAGAAGGGCGGCTCGCTCCGTCGTTGCCTCGATCCGGAAACCCCGACCCAAAGGACCGCTTACCTCTATAGCAGGGGCAAGATCCAAGAGCGCCGTGCCGCGCCCCCGCACCTCTAACAGGAGGCTCGCCACCTCTCCATCGTAGTCGTAGAAGGAGAACGGCCTGGCTAGAAACGGGTCCCAGATCAACGGGGTCGTACGCGCCATCACGAATTGTCCGGGCTCGATCCGGTCATCAGGCCAGCGATAGTGGAGCAAGGTGTAGTTTCCCACCC
This sequence comes from Rubrobacteraceae bacterium, assembly GCA_035947015.1. Lineage (GTDB taxonomy): Bacteria > Actinomycetota > Rubrobacteria > Rubrobacterales > Rubrobacteraceae > JALYGY01. Next base: position 2,529 of record DASZKL010000186.1, on the reverse strand, counting down.
TCTCGCGCTCTTCGATCTGTACGCCGTAGAACTTCACGCTCTCGTCGCGTAGAGGCCCTGCAGGGAGTTCACGCGCCGGGCACCGCCCCGAATCTCCGCTTCGATGCCCTGTACGGCAGCAGCGGCGGCGGCCAGCGTGGTGATGCAGGGAACGCCGTGCATTAGTGCCTTGCGCCGGATCAGGTACCCATCCGTGCGCGCTCCTCGTCCCCATGGGGTGTTGACGATCAGATCCACCCCTCTTTCCTCGATGAGGCCGAGAACGTCCTCCCCGAGTTCCCCGATCTTGGGCACAACCGTGACCGGTAGCCCGTTGTTCGTCAAGACCTCGGCGGTGCCCTCACTCGCAGAGATCTCGAACCCCAGATCAGCGAAGGCGCGGGCGATCAATACGACTGCCCGCTTGTCCCGGTTGGCTACCGAGATGTATACCCGCCCAGAAACCGGGAGCTTCTGTCCCGCAGCGGTGAGCGCCTTGGCGAATGCGCCGCCGAAGGTGCGGTCTATCCCCATCGCCTCCCCCGTCGAGCGCATCTCCGGCCCGAGCAGCGGGTCCACGTCGGCGAACCGGTCGAAGGGGAAGACAGGCGCCTTGACGGAGAAGTGTCCGTTCGTCGAAGAGTGTAGGCGCATGTCCTTGAGCCTCTCGCCGAGGAGCACCCGGGTGGCCACCTTCGCCAGCGGTACGCCGGTGGCCTTGGAGATGAAAGGAACGGTACGCGAGGCGCGCGGGTTGCACTCGATGACGAGCACGTCGTCCCCGCGCACCACGAACTGCACGTTCATCAAACCCACGACGCCGATGGCGTGCGCCAGACGCCGCGTGTAGTCCTCGATCCTCTCCAGGAGGGCTCGGTGGATGGTGATGGGCGGCGTCACGCACGAGGAGTCTCCGGAGTGTACGCCGGCCTCCTCGACGTGCTCCATGATCCCGCCGATGTACACGTCCTCTCCGTCGGAGACCGCGTCCACATCAACCTCGACGTAGTCCTCCTTGAACTTGTCTACGAGGGTCGGGTGCTCGGGGCTCGTGTCCGCGCTGGCACTCAGGTAAAAGTCGAGGTCATCGTTGTTGTAGACGATCTCCATCCTCCGCCCGCCGAGGACGTATGACGGCCTCACGACCACGGGGTAGCCAAGCTCGCGGGCGACTTCTCTGGCCTCCTCGGCCCTGATCGCGGTGCCGAACCTGGGGTGCGGGATACCGAGTTCGGTCAGGAGCCTCCCGAAGCGGGAACGGTCCTCCGCCAGGTCAATTGCGTCCGGAGCGGTACCCAGTATCTTCGCTCCGGCTTCCTCGAGCTCGCGGGCGAGTTTCAGCGGGCTCTGGCCGCCGAACTGCAGGATCACACCCTCCGGCTCCTCCCGCCGGATGACCTCGAGGACGTGCTCGGCTGTGAGGGGCTCGAAATAGAGCCGCGTCGAGGTGTCGTAGTCGGTCGAGACGGTCTCGGGGTTGGAGTTGATCATGACGGCGTCAAAGCCGCTCTCTTTGAGAGCGTAGCTCGCGTGAACGCAGGCATAATCGAACTCTATGCCCTGCCCGATGCGGTTCGGGCCACTACCTAGGACGACGACGGAGGGGTTCTCCCCGCGCTCGACCTCGTCCTCGACCTCGTAGGTCGAGTAGTAGTAAGGCGTACGGGCGGGGAACTCCCCGGCGCAGGTGTCCACGGACTTGTAGGTCGGAGAGATCCTGAGGGCGTGCCTGACGCCCCGCACTACCTCCGTCGAAGTACCAGAAGCCGAGGCGAGGGCCTCGTCGCTGAGGCCAACCCTCTTGAGCTCTCGCAGTTGCGCGGCGCTCAGAGGGCCCGAGATCGAGCCCTCCGCCGCCACGATCCTGGCGATCGATGCTATGAAGAAAGGGTCTATCCGCGTCTTGTTGTGGATCTCCGCGATATCCGCGCCGGCGCGCAGGGCGTCGAAGACCGCGAAGATGCGATAAGGGCTCGGCTCCTCGAGATAAGCCTCCACATCCCGCGAGTCCACCTCGAGCGAGGCCATCGCCTTCATGAGGCTCTCGGTGAACGTTCTGCCTATCGCCATGACCTCGCCGACGGAGTGCATCCTCGTGGTCAACCTCGGCGCCGCCCCAGGGAACTTCTCGAAGGCGAAGCGAGGTATCTTCGTGACGACGTAGTCGAGCGCAGGCTCGAAGGACGCAGGCGTCGCCCGCGTTATGTCGTTCGGGATCTCATCCAGCGAGTACCCGACCGCGAGCTTCGCAGCTATCTTCGCGATAGGGAACCCGGTAGCCTTGCTCGCCAGAGCACTCGACCTGCTCACCCGAGGGTTCATCTCGATCACGTAGTACTCGTCGCTCCCCGGATCCACCGCGAACTGGATGTTTGATCCCCCCGTCTGTACCCCGATCTCGCGTATTATGCGTAAAGCAGCGGTACGCAGGGTCTGGTACTGCTTGTCCGAGAGGGTCTGGGCCGGGGCTACGGTTATGGAGTCGCCGGTGTGGATGCCCATGGGGTCTACGTTCTCGATGGAGCAGACAACGTGGTCGTCATCTGCTCC
>DASZKL010000185.1:0-4875 GCA_035947015.1 Rubrobacteraceae bacterium | reverse complement strand
TGGTAGGGGCGAGCAACTCTTCAACATCGAGTGATCCGACGCACCACCATCATCGCCGTCGGTAGGCTGAAGGGATGGGCGGCCGAGGGCTGCGATGACTATCTGGCCCGGCTCCGGCGTTACTTCCCCATCGAGGTAATCGAAGTCCCGGAAGAGGACATGAACCGACAGCGCGCCAAAGAGGTGCTAGTGGCGGAGGGGGAGCGTCTCCTCAAGCGGATACCGGCGGGCTCCCACGCAGTGGCCCTCGACCGCGAGCGTGGAAAACAGGTCTCCTCGGAGGAACTCGCACGCAAGCTCTCGTCTCTTGGCGTCTCGGGACGCAGTCACGTAGCGTTCGTGCTCGGTGGGCCGCTCGGGCTCTCCTCGAAGGTCCTGGAGAGGGCCGACGAGCACCTCTCCTTCGGGCCAATGACCCTGCCGCACGCGCTGGCGCGGGTAGTGCTCCTGGAGCAACTCTACAGGGCGGTCAAGATCGGTCGCGGGGAGAAGTATCACTGGTAGCTCCGCTTCGCTCCGCAGCTAGTCAGCACGCTCCGGCCTAGCGGCCTCCGCTATCAGCATTTCAGCTACTTCCGCTCGGTCCTTGCCCAGCCGCGCTCGACGCGCGTGAGCACCGAACCGAGCCCCCACAGCTGAAAGCCGCAGCAGGCGGCGTGCTGACTAGCTGACAAATCGCCCGCAGGGCAGCGTGCTACCATTCATATATGCGCGTCCAGATAGACAGGTTCGAGGACAACGGGTGGGTCGTGTTGCTGCTCTACCCTGATGGGGAGCGGAGCTTCGCGGCGCCGCGGGAGCTGCTGCCTGAGGAAGCCTCTCCCGGCGACGTCTTCGAGGTGCGTTTCGAGCACGATGTGGCGGAGACCAAACGGCTTGCGGGCGAGAACAGGCTGCTGCTCGACGAGCTCGTCGGGCGGGGTGAGGGATGAGCTTCGAGGAGCGGCTGGCCGGTGCCGTGCGCGAGGCGGTCAGCAGGGTCTACGGGGTAGATCTCGACGGGATACACGTCGAGCGGCCCAACGATCCTAGCCACGGGGACTTCGCGACGAACGTGGCCCTCGCGAACGCCCGCACTTTTCGCCGCAACCCGAGGGAAGTGGCGGAGAATCTCATCGAGGCGCTGGACGCTCCGTTCGTGCGGTACGCTGAGGTTGCGGGTCCTGGCTTCGTCAACTTCTGGCTCTCTCCTGGGGCCATCTGGGGAGAGGTTGGGACGCTGCTCGGCGAAGGCGATGGGTACGGTCGGAGGAAGCCTTCGGGGGAGAAGATCCAGGTAGAGTTCGTCAGCGCCAACCCGACAGGTCCGCTGCACGTGGGGCATGGACGGCAGGCGGCATTCGGTGACTCGCTAGCACGGGTGCTCGAGGCGGCGGGCCGAAACGTCGCGAAGGAGTACTACTTCAACGACGGGGGGAATCAGATCCGGCTTTTCGGCGAGTCGGTGGCCGTCCGCTACGCTGGCCTCTACGGCAGGGAGTGGCCCGTCTCCGACCCGGACTCTCTCTACAAGGGTGACTACACGGAGGAGATAGCGCGGGACCTGATCGCCGAGCACGGCGATAGGTTTCTGGAGATGGATCCCGAGAGCGCCTTGCAGGAGATCAGCGCGTTCGCAACCAGCTGGTGCATGAGGGATATAAGGGGGGTGCTCGACCGCGCGAGCGTCAGGTTCGACAGCTTTGTAAACGAGAAAAGCCTCTACGAGTCTGGAGAGATCGAGAGGATAATAGACGAGCTGAATCGGAGGGGCCACGTCTACGAGAGCGAGGGCGCTCTATGGCTAGCCTCCACGAAGTTCGGGGACGATAAAGACAGGGTGCTCATCAGGAGCGATGGCACCTACACCTACGTCGCTCCGGATATTGCCTATCACAAGAACAAGTGGGAGCGGGGATTCAGGCTGGCGATAAACGTTCTCGGTGCGGACCATGCCGGGTACGGCCCGCGCTTGCGGGCGGGGCTCATGGCCCTGGGGTTGCCCGAGGGTTTTCTCGACGTGGAGTTGGTGCGGCTCGTCAAACTCTTGCGCGAGGGGCACCAGGTCAAGTTCAGCAAGAGGGCAGGGAACATCGTGACTCTGGACGAGCTCCTCGACGAGGTCGGGGTAGACGTGGCCCGCTACTTCTACGTGCGCTCATCGCACAAGACCGAGATGAGCTTCGACCTCGACCTCGCCATCCGGCAGTCCGACGAGAACCCGGTCTTCTACGTGCAGTACGCCCACGCCCGCATAGCGAGCATCTTCGAGCGGGCGGGGATGAGCCCGACGGAAGTCGGCGAGATCGCCGCGGGGGATCCCGCCCCCGAGGAGCGGCTGCTCGTCCTGGAACTTCTGGACTTCCCGCGCGTTATCCAGAACGCCGCAGCCCGACGCGAGGTGCACCCCTTGCCGACCTACCTGGAGACCCTCGCCACCCGCTTCCACCAGTTCTACACGGTTCACCGCGTGCTCGTAGACGATCCAGAGTTGCGCAGTCGACGTCTCGCGCTGTGCGCCGCGACCAAGACGGTGCTCCGGTGTGGGCTGGACTTGCTCGGGGTCGAGGCGCCCGAGAAGATGTGAGTAGATGACCGAATATTCCGGAGAGCTTCGCTTCATCACCTACCTGTCCCCAGGTATCCCGCAGAGGCTCTTCGAAGCGATCGTCGACCACGTGCGGCGCACGCTCGGATACCAGAGGACCGTGCTCCGGGTGGAAGCGCGGTTCTCGGGTCCAGTGAGGGGTACTCGAGATCCGTTTTCATCAGGCGAAGCCGACGTGGGTTTCATGTGCTCGCCCTCGTTCGTTTGGCTGCGCGAGTTGAGGCCGCCGCCTGTGGAGTTGCTCGGGGTCGCACCCGTTTTCGGGGACGCACGGAGCTCGGGGAGACCCGTCTACTTCTGCGATGTGGTGGTGCGTACGGACGCTCCGATCGGGTCGTTCGCCGAGCTTCGAGGCCGCTCGTGGGCGTACAACGACGTGTGCTCACTCAGTGGGTATTACAGCCTCCTGGACAAGCTGGCGGGGATGGGCGTCGACGAGGGCTTCTTCGGTCGCGTGTTTTGCTCGGGATCTCACCTGAACTCCATAGAAGCGGTAGCCGGCGGCGAGGCGGACGCGGCGGCCATCTACTCGAACGTCTTGAACCTACGGCTCGGAGAGGTTCCCGAGCTCCGCGAGAAGCTGCGCGTGATCGAGTCCTGGGGGCCCTACCCGATCCAGCCCGTCGTCGTTCGCTCCGCGCTCCCGGCGGAGCTGAAGGAGGCGTTGCGCTCCAGCCTCCTCGCGGTGCATGCGGATCCCCTCACCCGGCGGGCCCTCTCCCAGTTCGACCTCGAGCGCTTCGTCCCCGTGACCGATGAAGACTACGGAGGTCTCTGGGGCGAGCCTGGAGAGAGCGGCGGCGAAAGGCGCTCTGCTATACTCTTTGCGACGATTCCGGGGCGAAAGACATCGGGGAGGTCATGAGCGCGCGGGGCCGGTTGACGATCTGCCAGATCTCGGACATCCACTGCGGCAGCCCCTATTTCATACCGGACCTTCTAGAGCGTTCCATACTGGAGATAAACGACCTGGAACCGACGGCGGTCGTGGTCTCGGGTGACCTCACGAACGCCGGATACCGCCAGGAGTTCGAGACGGCAGCCGAGTATGTGCGGCGCTTCCGGTGCGAGAACATCATGGTGATCCCCGGCAACCACGACTCGCGCAACGTAGGCTACGTCCACTTCGAGCGGCTCTTCGGGGATCGCTACTCGTGCATAGAGTTCGAAGGGGCCGTCATGGTGGGGGTTGACTCCTCGGAACCGGACCTCAACGATGGGCGGGTCGGGCGCGAGCACTACGAGTTCATCCGGGAGTCGTTCGACGGGGCGAAGGAGAAGCTCAAGATCTTCGTCATCCACCACCACCTCATCCCGATTCCGGGCACGGGCCGCGAACGCAACATCATCTTCGACGCGGGCGACGTGCTCGAGCTGCTTGAGGAGGTTGGCGCGGACCTGGTGCTTTCAGGGCACAAGCACGTGCCCTACTCCTGGAAGCTGGAGGACATGTTCATAGTGAACGCCGGCACCACCTCGACGACGCGCCTGCGCGGCAACACGCGGCCCTGCTACAACATTATCGAGATCGAGGACGGGCACGTGAGGGTCTTTCGAAAGTACCCCTTCAAGGAGCGGGAGCTGGCCGTGGACTTCGATTCGGTCACCCACGAGTACTCGCGCTACGAAGAGAAGATAGACCACGAGCTCGGGGTAGACCAGAAGATCTCGGTCAGCGGAGAGTAAGGCTCGACGGTCCGACGCTTGCGCGCGCTTTTCCTGATCGACGGCGAGCACTACCCGCCCGTCGTCCTCGACGCGATGCAGAGCGTACGCGTGGCTCTCGGCGCCGAGGGCGTAGCCGCCGCCTTTCTGGGTGGCACCGAGAAGCTAAGCGAGAACACAGACTACGGCTTGCCCCTCGTCACCGGTGAGGACCCGGTCTCGGCAGTCGAGAAGGCCCTCTCGCAGCACGCGGTGGACGTCGTGGTGGACCTCTCGGACGAGCCGGTTGTGGGCTACCGCGAACGTATGCGGATTGCGTCGCTGGCGCTCTCCGCAGGGGCCCGGTATCTGGGCAGCGACTTCGAGCTGAGGCCGCCGGAATTTCATCCGGTATCAACCAAGCCCTCGCTCGCCGTCATCGGTACGGGCAAGAGGCTCGGCAAGACCGCGGTCTCGGGCTACCTGGCGCGGCTCCTCACGCGGGAGGGGTTCGAGCCTGGGGTTGTCTCGATGGGCCGCGGGGGACCGCCGATCCCCGAGGTCATCGAGGGTCACAACCTGGAGGTCGGGAGCGCGTACCTGCTCGAGGCCCTGGAGCGCGGGGCACACGCGGCGAGCGACTA
>DASZKL010000184.1:0-2798 GCA_035947015.1 Rubrobacteraceae bacterium | reverse complement strand
AGTCCTCTGCCCTGTCTCGGTACGCACCAGCCAACGCCCTATCCAGATAGGTAAGAACGCCGATCTCGGTCGCGCCGGGAGTGTCCCCGTCGGCAGGGAAGAGACGGTCGAAGATAGCCGACGCCGTCCGTGCCTCGTAGGAGTTCAGAACCAGCTGGGCGGGTGTTCGTTCCTCCAAAGCGTCTCCGGATCTCTACTGAGCTGCTAGGGTGCAGCTCCTTGGCAAAAGTGGCCGCAGCCATATCCGTCTATCGGCTTACCTCGCTGGTCCGCGGTTCGGCGGTGGCGTACCGGCGTAGGGTCTCGTGGTCGAGGCCCACACCCAGGCCCGGACCTTCCGGGACGGCGACGATCCCATGCTCATCGGGTGTGATCGGACGGTCGAGCAACTCGGTACGCAGGGCGTTCGGGTTCTGGTCGAACTCGAGCAGATACGAGTTGGGGATCGAGGCGATGAGGTGGAGGTTCGCCGCCAGGCTAACCGCGGTGGAGAACACGTGCGGCACACAGGGTAAGCCGAACGCCGCCGCGAGCGCCGCGATCCTGCGGCAAGCGGTAATGCCGCCGGACCATATGACGTCGGGCTGCACGATGTCTACGGCTCGATCTACTATGAGGTCCCTGAAGCCCGCAAGCCCCGTCCGGGTCTCGTAGCCGGCTATGGGTACGGCGATGGCCACAGCGAGCGCCGCGCTGCCTTCACGGTCGTCGGTTGGAACGGGCTCCTCGAACCAGTGGACGCCGAGGCGCTCGAACTCGCGCCCGGCCTCGAGCGCCGTGGGCTTCGTCCAGGCGTTATTGGCGTCTACCATGAGGCGAACGTCCTCGCCGATCGCCTCGCGCACCGCGCCGACTCGCCGCAGGTCCTCGGCGAAGGTGACGGCGGCGAAGTCGGGGGCGTCCATGTGCACCAGCGGGTTCACCGGGGTATCAGTGGTGCGGCCGACCTTGATCTTGATGTGCCGGAAGCCCGCCTCGACGTACCCCCGCGCCTCGTCGGCCAAGCCCCCGGCGTCTTTGCCTTTGGCGTAGAAGCCGGCGCTGGCGTAGGCCCGAACCTCGTCACGGTAGCCGCCGAGCAGGCGGTAGAGGGGGAGGCCGGCCTTCCGGCTCACTATGTCCCAGATCGCGATGTCGATGCCGGAGACGGCGGCCGGGAGCACACCCCCGTCGCCGTGCTGGTGGGAGCGGCCAGTCATCACCTGCCACAACCACTCGGGCCTGGTAGGGTCCTCTCCGAGGATGCGGGGTGCCAGTTCGTCGTGGATCATCGTCTCCACGACCGAGGCCGGTCCACCGTAGATCGCCGACTCCCCGATCCCAACCACCCCGTCGTCGGTGCCCAACTCAACCAGGAGGGCCGCACGAACCGGCATGTAGTGGATGGAGTCGGAGAGCGGCCGATCCAGCGGGTACGCGACCTGGTAGGTCTTCACGTAGGAGATTCTGGTCACCTGGAATCCCACCTTCCCCCCACCGACTCCTCGAAATCCGGCACCGTCACGTCAGAAAAGCGCTCCGTTACACCGCGCCTCTCCAGCATGAGACTCACGGCTCTACCCCTCTTTGCCGCACAAACCCCACCTCCATCGCTACGTCCTTCGCCGAACCTCCCTCCGTGCGATTACTGGGACTCTAGCACAACCCCGAAGCCCTACATCCTCCCTGAGGAGGCCATACACCCACGGTTCACGTCCGGGCTATGCTCGAGAAGTCGGCATCCAAAGCGAGAGTTCAGAGCGTATATCGTTTTTGTGGTGAGACGCAAAGATACGGCTGGAACATGCAAGAATCCGTCGTAGACAACCGTTACAGCGTCGTCCGCACTCTGGGTGGCGGAGGGATGGCCAAGGTGTATCTGGCTCGCGACGAGGTCCTCGACCGGGACGTAGCGCTCAAGGTGCTCAGGGAACAATTCGCGGAGGATGAGGAGTTCGTCGAGCGCTTCAAGCGCGAGGCGCAGAGCGCCGCAGCTCTCTCCCACCCCAACATCGTCCAGGTCTACGATCGCGGGAGAGCCGAGGACGGGGCCTCTTACATAGCGATGGAGTACGTGTCTGGGGGAACGCTCAAAGAGCGCATCTCGCGGAGCGGGTCCCTCGACCCAGAGGCCGCCGTCTCGCTCGCTTTGCAGATCGCCGAGGCCCTCAGCGCGGCCCACGAGCGCGGCATAGTCCACCGCGACATAAAGCCCCAGAACGTGTTGCTCACGGCCGAGGGAGACGCGAAGGTGACCGACTTCGGCATCGCGAGGGCAGCCTCCGCGGCCACGATCTCCAAGTCCAATGTGGTTCTGGGATCCGCGAGCTATATGTCACCCGAACAAGCCATGGGTGAGCCCGCGAACCCAAAGAGCGACCTTTACTCATTAGGCGTCGTCCTCTACGAGATGCTCACGGGCGAGCTGCCCTACTCCGCCGAGAACCCGGTCGCCGTGTCTATGAAGCACGTGGGCGAGCCCCTGCGCCCTCCCAGCGAGCTGGACCCGAGGATACCCGAGGACCTAAACGCCCTGGTCACCAGGCTCATGGCGAAGGATCCGCAAGCCAGGCACGACAGCGCTGCCGACCTCGCAGAGGATCTACGGCGGCTGCACGGTGTGCATCCTCAGACCGCCGGCGACTATCCCTGCACCACTCGGGTCGCCACCAGGCCTAGCGCGCAGGTAGCGGCCTCGCGCGGCAGAGATCTGGGGAGGAGGCCCTGGATCCTGGCGGCGATCCTGGTACTCCTGGCTCTGATCGGCGCCTTGGCTCTGTCGCAGGGTCTCCGGGATTCGCCACCCGTAGAAACGGCAG
>DASZKL010000183.1:0-10963 GCA_035947015.1 Rubrobacteraceae bacterium | reverse complement strand
TTGCTCGCCTCAAGCGCCGCCCGCTCCTTGGGGTACGCTACGCTTCCAATGCGGTACACGGCGCTCTTTATCTCGACGCCAAATTCGACGAGTAACCTCTTCGCCACCCCACCGGCCGCCACCCGAGCGGCGGTCTCGCGGGCGCTGGAGCGCTCGAGGACGTTGCGCAGGTCGTCGAAGGCGTACTTCTGCATCCCGGCGAGGTCGGCGTGCCCTGGACGAGGCAGCGTGATGGGATCCGGCGCATCGGCTACCGGTTCGGGTGACATCTTGTCCCACCAGTTTTCGTAGTCTCTGTTGCGGATGAGCATGGCGACGGGCGAGCCCAGGGTGTAGCCGTGGCGCACGCCGCCAAGGAATTCGACTTCGTCCTTCTCTATCTTCTGCCTCCCGCCGCGGCCGTAACCCTTCTGTCTGCGAGCGAGGTCCCGGTTTACATCCCCGGCGACGAGCGGCAGACCCGCCGGAACCCCGTGCACCAGGGCCACGACCGCCGGCCCGTGCGATTCTCCCGCCGTCGAAAAACCAAACTTCACCGCCGCACGCCCTCTCTAGTCAACGCCTTCGACCAGCCTTCAAGGGCCAATTAAACCATCTGCGGCGCGAAAAAATGGGCAACTCTACGGCAGGAGGAGGTCGCCGCCGCTGTCGAACAGGCCACCGTCCCGTCCTGCGCCACGGTCTCCACCGCCTCCTCCGGCACCGCCGGTATCATCTCCCGGACGACCGGCGTTCGAGTCGACATCGTCCGGGATGGCATCACCGTCAGTATCGGGATTGAACGGATCCAGGCCCAGCCTGCTCTCCCTCTGGTCGCTCAGGCCGTCGCCGTCGGAGTCCGTTGGGCCCGCGCGGCCGCCCCGTCCGGGTCTGGGGCTGGCCGCCCCGTTCCCGCCCACCCCGTTCCCGCCCGTGGTGTCTTCGGTGGGCGGGGCCGTGGCGCCAGTCTCCTCTGCCGGCGTGACGATCTGACGGAACGGATCTTTGCTCTCGTATGCGGCGTAGGACTCCACGTTCCGGTTCTCGACCTCGGGGGCGAGGCTATCCTGGCCTTCGGCGGCATCCTCCGACTGGGCGAGCTCTTCCCGGTTCGACGCCCGATCGTCGTCTGACCCGCCAACGAAGATCCCCGCTACGATCCAGGCGAAGACGAGGAGCGCGAGCAGCGCCATCACCGGCGGTATGACCTTGTTGTCGCGCAGGAACGTGTCCGCAAGCCCAGAGCCGAACGTCGTCAACCGCTGACCCAGGCCGGACAATCCCCTTCTCATGCTATGTAGCACCGCCCTGTGCGCCCGTGGTCTCTGCCGGAGGTGCTGGCGTGGTGGTCTCTGGAGAGGTAGGCGCCGTGGGTGCCGTCCCCGAGGGAACGCCTGAGGGCTGGAAGTAGATCTCTGCTTCTAGCTCCACCTGCAATAGCTCCTCGATCTCCTCTACTGTGGTGATCTCCTCCGTTGCTGTCTCCTCGGGGCACTCCGCCTCTCCTGTCCCGAGCGGCTGGGTACGACAGAAGGTGACGCTTCTCACCGTCACCAGCCGCGCGAGGTTGCGCGTCCGGAGCAAGAAATCCTGCATCTGCTCGTACGTTCCCTGAAAAGTCATTGTAATCGGTAATACCGTAAAGTCACCGCCACCCTCCGGCGGTCCGGGGGTTCCGGGTTCGATGGAGAGTTGCGTCACCCCCGAGGCGTTGGCGATCTCCTCTATCTGAAGCATGAACGTTGGGATCTCGGGCTGGGTTGGAAGCCGCTTGCTGAGTTCCAGCAGTTGGCGTTCGATCTCAGGGGCCTCACGTCTTACCGCCTCGAGTTGGGCGACCTCCTCCTGCAGGTTCGCCAGCTGGGCCTGCTTGTCGTCGCGCTCCTGCGCCCTGTCGTCGAGCTCGTTCAAGAGAGGACTCAGCAGCAGAAAGTAGTAGCCGACGATGAGGAGCACGATTACCAACAGGCCGAGGAGGAGGATGTTTCGGTCGCGGCTGCTCACCGGCGCCCGCCCCTCTGAGCACCGACCTGAGCCTGGTACCGCTCTTCCGCAGCGGCGCCAGCGACCTCGTCGAGTGAGCCCTCGTCGATGCGAACCTCCGTCCCGGTCTCGCCGACCACCGTGATTAGTTCGGAAGCAACCTCGAAGGTTATGGCGGGCTCGGCGAAGGTTACCTGGTCCAGCTGCGCGGAGTTGAGCTGCGTGTTGGCGAGGAACCGAAGGTTGTTCATCTGCAGCACGAAGTCAGCCACGTTCTGATACCGGGGCAGGGCGATCCCCGTGAAGGTGATGGCGCCGGGCGGCTCCAGGGGTTGTTCGACCGGCGCCTCGATGTCTATCGGGGCGGCCTCAGCGGTGAAGGTATCGAGCGCGGTTGTCTGCGGGATTATGAAGGCGAGACCCTGCAAGAACTCATCCCAGGCGAAACGGGTCCGGAAGATGCCGTCGGCCACGGGCTTCTTGGCCTCAAGTTGCGCCTGGAGATCCCTGTAAGGGGCCAACTCGGCCAAGCGCTGGTTCTGTTCTGCTATCTGCCTGTCCAGCTCGGCGATATCGTCCTCCACGCCGTTGAGCCGAAGTAGAAAGAAGAGGTACACCCCGACCATGGCGATGATCGCCACGGCCCCCACGATCAGGAGTACGGCCGGCACCCCGCCGCGTAGCCTACCGGCGGGCCTGCGGCGCTCCTCGGGCGGTAAGAGGTTTATCCGCCTCATTCGTCCTCCATCGCGAGGCCGAACGCCACAGCCAGAACAGGTTCCATCGCCCCGAGCTGTTCGTCTGATACGTTGGAGCGGTTGGCGGCCAGCTTGCCCACCGGGTTGCCGCGGTGCGTGGGTACGCCAAGCAGCTCGCCGAGATACCCATCGAAACCCGCGATGAGCGCACCCTCCCCGGAGACGAGCACTTCCGAGACCTCCTGAGACTCCGGCTGGGAGTGGTGATACTCGATGGATCGCTGCACGTCCTCGGCCAGCGTCTGCACAGCCTCCTCGAGGCTGCGCCGCACGTCGTAGATGAGCGCAGGGTCGAAGTCGTCTTCGTCCGAGTCCTGTGCATCGGCTTCCGCTGCTTCTTCGGGACCGTGACCGAGGCTCGCCCGCGGGTCGAGCGCCTTCTTCTCGGCTTCGTCCTCGGGGAGATCCGCAGCCTCCGAAACGGCTCGTACGAGGTCGTCGAGGCCCATAGGTATGAAGCGGGTCAAGGTGGGGTTGCCCTCTTGAACGATCACCAGGTTGGAGAGCTCCGTGCCGACGTCGAGCAGCAGGGTAGCCCCTTCATCGAAGAACGCCTCGGGGAGGGTAGAGCGCGTCAGGGAGAGCGCCTTGACGTCCATCCCCGCCGGACGCAGGCCGCCGGCCCGCACGGCCGAGGTATAGCCCTCGATCATCCCCTTGTGAGCTGCGACAACGAGTATCCGGTCAAGGTCGGAGCCCCCTTCTTGCGGGCCGAGCACGACGTAATCCAGAACCGCCTCTTCCAGCGGTATGGGGATGTGATCCTGGGCCTCGAATCCTATGGCGCTCTTGAGGTCCTCTTCCTCCATGCGCGGAAAGTTCAAGAGCCTGACTATGACCCTCTGGTTCGCGACGCCTAGTACCACAGACTTGCCCTTGAACGAGTGCGAGGACCAGAACTCCTTTATCTCGGCGGCGAGGACGTCGGGATCGGCTACCTCACCCTCGATGATCGCGCCAGGAGGGAGCCTGTGATACCCGACGTGCCGGAGGATGTAATTCCCCCCGCTCTTGGAGAGCTGGACGGCCTTGAGCGCGCCGCGGTCCACGTCCATCCCGACGACCGGAGAGCCGCGCCGCAAGCCGCTTAAGCGTTCCACATTCCCCACCAGACCATCTCGACCGCGACCGGTACACGCGAATATGCCGCTGCAGCCCCGGCGATCAAGCGCCCTCCCGCGCGACGTGTTGTAACGCCCCGATCTCCACGTCCGCGTCCACCACAGCCTTGCGCTCGACGCTGGAGTTCTGGCCTAGAGCGACCCTGGCCCCGATGCGGGCCCCCGGCCCCACGATGGCCCCCGCTGAGATCCAGGTCCCCGCGCCTACTTCCGCGTCCCGATCCACAACCGACCGCGGCCCCAAGAAACAGTGGCTCCCCACCGCAGCGTCAGGGTGCACGATGGCCCCCGCCGCTACCACGCTCCCGTCCCCTATAATCGCAGCCTCGGACACGTACGCCCCGGGATGCGCAATGGCCATGAATCTGGCCCCCAAGCCCCTGAGCGAGTTGGCGACCTGTAGCCGCGCGCTGTTGTCCGTGATCGCCACGACGACGTGTACGGGCTCGACCGAAAGCATGCTCTTGAGCATCCCGACATCGCCAAGTATGGGAACCCCCCTTACCTCGCCCGAAAGCGCGGCGTGCGCGTCGTCGTAGAACCCAAGTACCCGATCTCCATACCCGCTCGCTAGTAGCACGTCCAGCGCCACACGTCCGTACCCCCCAGCCCCGACTATAGCTACCCTTATCTCCTCTTCGAGGTCGAGACGCTGCATCTCGACCTCCGGTTCAGGCGTAGAAGTGGTGGCTTCGGGCTCCCTTATCTGGATCTTCTCCTCGTCAGGATCTTGCCAGATTTCATCGGCAGTTTAGCAGCCTCTCTGTTATGTCGCTCCTATGCCTGCATTATGCGCCAAGACCCTCTCCGTACACAACCTGTAGTGTAGTTCACGAGACGAACGAGCCATCGAGGATATTACCGCGGAGGAAATCCTGTGCCGCAAGCCGCTTCGCACCTGGCATCTGCAGCTCCAGAATCTCGAGAGTTCCGCCGCCGCAGCCGACCAGGACTCGGCCGCTTTTCGTGCGAATATGGCCCCTCTCGAGAGTGATGTCTCCTCTCTGGAAAATCCTTGCTCGCCAAATCTTGAGTGGTCCCTGTAAGCTCGGATGGAAGGTCCTCGCCCCGATGTGCGGCGCGAGAGCGCGGATCAGGTTGTGCACATCCTCTACCCCTAGGCCCCAGTCGATCACCAAATCCTCGCCAGTGAGTTTAGGAGCATAAGTTGCATTAAGACTGTCCTGCTCGGTGAGAACGACAGTAGCGGCGGCAACCGAAGACAGAACCTCTACTATAGCTTCAGCTCCGAGGCGTGCGAGAATTTCGGCGAGTTCGCCACCGTTCATGTCGGGTGTAATGTCGACTGGGCGCTTGAGGGCTATGGGGCCGGTATCGAGTCCCTCGTCCATTCGCGCGATTGTCACGCCGGTCTCGCTCTCTCCGTTCATTATTGCGCGTTCTATCGGGGCCGCCCCGCGGTATCTTGGGAGGAGCGAGGCGTGCACGTTCCAGGCGCCGAGTCTGGTGGCGTAGAGCGTCTCCGGGCGCAGGATCTGGCCGTAGGCTGCGACGACGAGTGCGTCGTGGTCTGAGATCTCTGCGGTGACCTCCGATATACGGGCTGGCTGGCGCAGGGGCAGCCCGAGGTCATGCGCGAGCAGAGCCACGGGGGTCGGTGTCTCCTTGCGGCCGCGGCCCCTTCGAGGATTAGGCTGGGAGATCACCAGTCCCACCTCGTGGTCAGAGGAGACGAGATCACGCAGGATGGTGGCGGCGAAGTGGGGGGTGCCGGCGAAAGCTAGCATCACGAAGAGGCTGGACTGCTAGCCCTGGGCGAGGAGGCGCTCGCGCATCTCGCGCATGGCGACCTTGCGGGACTCGCGGTCGGTGCGGTCCAGGATCAGGACCCCGTCGAGGTGGTCTATCTCGTGCTGGAGAATCCTCGCGAGCAGGCCGGAGGCCTCGATCTTGAGCGGGGCGCCCGAGGTGTCCTGACCGGAGACTGTGACCGCCGTGGGCCGCTCGACCTCGACCTGGATCCCCGGTATCGAGAGGCATCCCTCGGGCTGCTTCTCGGTTGGCCCTGCGCTCTCCTCGACGACGGGATTTACGAGTACGAACTCCTCTTCTTCCAGGGCCGCGACCAGAATTCGCTTGAGTCGGCCCACCTGGTTGGCGGCGAGTCCTACCCCCTCGTGCTCGCGCATGGTGGCGAGCATCTCATCGGCCAGCTGCGGGAGCGTGCCGTCGAAGCTCTCCACCGGCGAGGCACGGGTCTTGAGAACCGGGTCTCCGAACATCCTGATATCGAGCGCCATGTTCCTATGCCTCCTCGGGGTCTACGTCGACGCGCACCCTCAAGCCGTCGCGGGTCTGAGCCGCCAGGCGGGCGGCTAGAGTCGCGGCGCGCGCCACGGCCTGCAGTTCCCCGGACCGGAGCAACACCCGCCACGAAGACGGTCCTCCGGTGCCCGCGAGAAGGACCGGAGCTGACATCTCGACCTCGGGCTCCAGGGCCGGGCGCAATCGTAATTCTACCGCACGCCGCACTGCGTCCTCGGTGCCTTCCAGCACCACGGAGGCCAGGTGAGCGAAGGGTGGGTAGCCGAGAGAACGCAGTCGCGGGAGCTCCGCCGCGGCGAAGGCCGGGTAGTCACCTCGCACCGCCGCCCGCAGCGCGTAGTGTTGCGGAAGGCGGGTCTGGACGAGGAGCAGTTCTCGGGCGCTCTCGGCGGCGCCGTAGACCAGACGAAACGCACGCTCCACGGCGCCGATACCGCTCCCGAGGAGGATGGCATCGGGGTCGGGCAGGATCACCGCATTCCACTCTCTATCCAGGACGTACCGGGCTGTCCCCACGACCACGGGCGCATCCTCCAGCTCGCGCTCGCCGGCGGTGATCATGCCCACTGGCTGATGTAGAGAGCGTGCGAGCTCCTTACGTACCCGCTCGACGCCAAGACCTGTCGGGCTCACGCGGTTGGAGCCGCAGACGCTACACCCATCCTTGGCCGCTTCACGGAGGCCGCACCGGTTGCACACGAGCAAGCCAGCTTTCTCGTGGAAGGTAAGCGGGAGACCGCAGTCCGGACAGGAACGCACGGCCCCGCACCGATTGCAGGTGACGGCCGTGGCGTACCCGAGCCGGTTCGCCACGACGCCGACGCGCCCCCCTTCCTCCACGCTGCGGCGACACGACTCGAGGAGGGTCGCGCTGAGCTTCGTACCCGAGCGCCGCACGTCCACGATGCGCACGGCGGGCCATCTCGCAGCTTCGCGGGCCGGAAGTTCCCGGATGCGAGCGCGCCTTCGGGTCTCCGGCGCGTAGAGCCTTAGGGATGGGAAAGGTGAGAGGCAAAGGACGCCCGCACCCTCGATGCGGCCGCGCTCGAGCGCCACATCCCGGATATGGAGCGGTAGGCCCTCGTAGCCCGGCTCCGCCCGGTGAGCCTCGTTGGGCTCGTCGACGACGCAGATAGCCCCGAGGCGCGCCAGCGGCAGCAAAGCCGCCGTGCGGGTTCCCACCAGCACGTCCACCTTCCCGGCGCGCGCGGACTCATAGACGGCGGTCCGGGCGCGACCCAGGCCGCTATGGAAGGGGGCCACGGCGTGACCTGCGGGAAGCACGCAACGCAGGTGTCGCACCAGGAGCTCGACCGACTCTATCTCCGGGACCAGCACCAGGACCCGCTCTCCCCCCTCTACCGCGACACGGGCAACCGCGGCGACCGCGTGTGCCTGATCGTGTTGTGGCATCCGCCACAGCCAGGCCCCGCCGCGTCCTACCACCGGCTCCGCCCCCCGCAGAAACGGCGCGAGGTCGGAGACCGTACCATCACCCCTCGTCGAGAAGAGGGGTGCGGGTTGCGGGCGTCGGAGGAGTCTCACGGCGCCCTTGTTGGCCAGCTCGCGTAGGGCGCTGCGGTTAGCACCGGTCTCAGAGAGCAAGGTCGAGGTTCGGCTACGGCCCTCGCGCGCCCTCAGGAACTCGAAGATCTCCCGCTGCCTGGGGGCGCGGCTCAGCTCTGGCGCGGCTCCTTCCACGACCACAGCCCACTCCACAGTCGCCCTCTCGGGCGGTGCCGGGTCGAGCAAGATCCGCCCTTCCGACCCGGCCGCCCGCAGGCCATCGCTCCCGAGCGCACGCTTGAGGGTCGCGCGCCCGACCACGTCACCTTTCTTCCAGGGCCAGCCCGGGGCAGGTACGAGTACCCGGTAACGGCCGGTATCCAGGCCAGGCGGAAGGGCCGCGCGCAGCACGAGGGGCAGCGGGACGGCCGAAGCATCCGAAACCCACCCACACAACTCGACGAGATCCGGGGCGAGCGAGAGGTTCTCTGCGACAGACCTGAGGTCTTCTCGCGCTCGATCGCTCCCCTCCTCCGTCGCAACCACTATACCAAGCCGGAGATGGCCGGAGAGCGGTGCGACGACCGCTGTCCCGACGCGGACCTTGGAATCTAAATGGGGGGGGATATGGTAGCTCAGGGGGGAGAGCGCATGGGTGGGTATGAAGTGGCTGACCCGCGCTACGCGGGTACGGCGGGTGACGCCGGCGGCCCTCCGTCCGGTGCTCTGTTGCAACTAGAGGCCGGCGGCTCGGCGGAGCTCGTCGGCGCGGGGGGTCTCTTCCCAGGTAAAGCCGGGCTCTCGGCGTCCAAAATGGCCGTACGCGGCGGTCTTCGAGAAGATAGGGGTCTTTAGCTTCAGGTCACGGATGATCGCTGCGGGCCTGAGATCGAAGTTCTCGCGGACCAGAGCGCCCAGAGTAGTCGGGTCAACTCTGGCCGTGCCGAACGTCTCGACCATCACGCTCACCGGGTGGGCGACGCCGATGGCGTAGGCGACCTGGATCATGCATCGCCGCGCTAGACCCGCTGCGACAAGGTTCTTGGCTACCCAGCGTGCGGCGTATGAGCCCGAGCGGTCAACCTTGGTCGCGTCCTTGCCTGAGAAGGCGCCACCGCCGTGCGGTGCGGACCCGCCGTAAGTGTCCACTATGATCTTGCGCCCGGTCACCCCCGTGTCGCCCTGCGGGCCGCCGGTCACGAAGCGGCCGGTCGGGTTCACCAGAATCTCGGCTGCGGCCTCGTCGAAGAACTCCTCGGGCATTACGGGGTGGACCACCGCCTCGATGATGTCGTCCCTGATCCGGTGCTCCATCCCTTCGCGGTGCTGGGCGGAGACTAGGATCTTCTCGACCCCGACGGGACGATCCCCCTCGTAGCGCACCGTCACCTGGCTCTTGCCGTCAGGCCTCAGGTAGGGTAGGACGCCTGACTTGCGAGCCTCGGAGAGGCGGCGCGTGAGGGCGTGGGCGAGGGTTATGGGGAGCGGCATCAGCTCGTCTGTCTCCTCGCACGCGTAACCGAACATCATGCCCTGATCCCCCGCCCCGATCTCGTCTATGTCGACGTCGCGCTCTCGCGACTCGAGGGCTTTGTCCACGCCCCGGGCGATGTCCGGCGACTGGGGGTCTATGGACGTTATGACGCCGCAGGTCTCGGCATCGAAGCCAAACTTGGCCCGTGTATAGCCTATCTCGGATACCTTCTGGCGCACGACGGTCGGGATGTCCACGTAGGTCTCGGTGGTAATCTCCCCAGCTACTACCACGAGGCCCGTGGTCACCAGGGTCTCGCATGCGACCCTACTCTCAGGGTCGTCCCCGATCGCGGCGTCGAGGATCCCATCGGAGATCTGGTCGGCTATCTTGTCCGGGTGTCCCTCGGTGACCGACTCCGAGGTGAAGAGGTGCGAACCCTTGAGCTTCTGATCGTCCGCCGCGTTCCAGGCTGTGATGCCGACCGTCTTCTCCGCCATCCTATCCCTGCCTCTCCTCGCCCATCTCCTTCAACAGGCTCCCCAAGATAACGCGGGCCACGTCTCTTTTTGAGGCTCGAGGAACGAAACGCTCTCCTCCTGGGCCTACGACGTAGACCTCGTTCTCGTCGGCGCCGAACCCGATGCCCTTCTGCGAGATGTCATTGCCGACCACCAGGTTCACACCCTTGGAGCCGAGCTTCTCCCGGGCGTCGGGGACGGGGTCGCCGTGCGTTGCGGCGAATCCTACCACAAAGAGGTCTGGATACCTCTCCCGAACTGCCTTGAGGATGTCGGGCGTCACTTTGAGCTCGAGGCTCAAGCCCCCTACTCCGCGACGGAGCTTCTCCTTGATCGGCGAGGCGGGGGTGAAGTCGGAGACCGCGGCGGCCATGACGAGCACGTCTGAGTTCCCCGCACGCCTCAGAACCTCAGCCCGCAGCTGCTCTACGGTCTCGACCCCGGTCCACTCGGTCCCGGGCTCCACCTCCCCGACGTTCGCCGCCACCACGGAGACCTCGGCACCGAGCCGCAGGGCCTCGCGCGCCACGGCGAGCCCCATCTTCCCGGAGGAGCGGTTGCCTATGAAGCGGACGCTGTCCATCGGCTCGTGCGTACCCCCCGCCGTCACCAAGACTCTGAGCCCGCTCATTGGGCCGCCGAGCGCTCCAAGAAGCCGGGCGGCCACCTCGCTCGCCGGGGCCATGCCCCCACCCCGGCTCGCGATGATACGGTGGCCGTCCTCGCGCAAGTGCGTCAGGTTCTGCTGCACGGCGGGATGCTCGGCGGTGGAGGTATCGAGGTCGGGTACGACGAAGATGCTGCCCGTTACGGCGGGGGTTGCGCCCAGACCGCGAGCGAGCCGCGCCAGAGTACCGGCGGTCGCCGGCGCGAAGAGAACGGCCTCGGGGGGCTCGGAGGGCTCTGCCACGGTCGAGCCCTCGAAGGCGGCGGGTCCGACGTAGTATCTGGCTCCGGGCTCCAGGATCACCTCGACCCGGTGCCCAGCCCCTGAGATCTCGCGGACAATCTCGGGGGCCGCGAGCGCTCCGGGTCCCGCCCCGACCAAGTGGAGGATCAAGGCTGGGTGGTTCTAGGCCGCGCCCTCGCCCTCCTCCGAGGAGTCACCTTCGGCCCCAACGACGTCTTCACCGGCGGCGGAACCTGCCTCCACCTCGGTCTCCTCCGCACGCTCCCTGAAGCCGACCTCCAACCTGCCCTCCCGCAGCTCCTCGATGGCGATGCTCAGGGGGTGCTGGGAGCGGGTGTGGACCTGCGGGCCCGGGATGCCCAAAGCGTCGTTAAGGCCAAGGGTAGCGGTGTACTCGTTGATCTGGCGCGCCCGCTTGGCGCTCG
>DASZKL010000182.1:0-3554 GCA_035947015.1 Rubrobacteraceae bacterium | reverse complement strand
CTCGATGGCCTCCTCGATGGCGTCCGCAGCCCCCTCCGGGTCCTGGTGGGTGTTCGGGACGTGCATGAACCCCTGCAAAAGGGGCTCGAACGGCGCCTTGAACGTCGGCAACCCCGTCACCGAGAGCGCGCCCATCGTCGTACCGTGGTAGGCGATCTTGCGCGAGATGATCTTGTAGCGGGTGGCCTCCCCGTTGACCTTGTGGTACTGGCGAGAGAGCTTTATGACCGTCTCGACCGCCTCGGACCCAGAGGAGACGAAGAAGGTAGAGCCGAGATCCCCCGGCGCTATCTCCGCGATCTTGTGCGCCAGCTCGAGCGACCTCGGATGCTGGAAGCTCCAGTTTGGGAAGAACCCGAGCTCCTTCATCTGTTTGGCAGCAACCTCCGCAAGCTCGGTCCTGCCGTGCCCAACCTGCGTCGTGAAGAGTCCCGCAAGCCCGTCTATGTAGCTTCGGCCCTTGTCGTCCTTGACGTAGCACCCATCTCCAGAGACGATGACCGGTAGCTTCGACCAGTCCTCCGCGTGCGGGGTAAAGTGGAGCATGAGGTTCTCCACACCTGCAAGCGGCGTGCTCTCCCCGTGCTCTCCGAGACCCCTCATGACATCCATCTAGTAGTACCTCCTCCAGCCGGAGCAAGAAGACTCTGAAATCTTCCATGAATGCTACACAGTTACTGTAATGCGGTCAAGACATCTAGAGTATATATAGAAACGTCTCCAACGCCGGTCGCGGGGCGCTCTCGGCGGTCACGGTCTCCCGTCTGGAGGTGTTGAGAAGGCGCTCTCGAAGAAGTCGGCCATGCGTGTGTAGAGAACTTCGAGGTTCTTCGGACGGGTGATGCCGTGTCCCTCGTCGTCGAAGGAGAGCACTTCGTAGGGAAGGCCGAGGTCGTCGAGAGCCTGTGTGATGGCGTGGACGTTATCGGGGGTGACGTTCGGGTCCTTGAGGCCCTGCACGATCAGGACGCGTCCGCTGATGTTCCTCACGAAGTTTATCGGGGAGCGTTCGTGGTAGCGCTCCGGGACCTCGTCTGGGGAGCCGCCCATCATCTCCTCGCTGTAGGGTCGGAGGTCTGGGCGGGTCGCATAATAGTCCACAACGAGGTCCGTCATGCCGCAGACGGGTGCTGCGGCGGCGACGAGGTCTGGCGGGAAGTGCGTGATCGCCCACCACGCCGAATACCCGCCGTAGGAGGTGCCGGTTACGCCGATGCGACCCGGCTGCGCGATACCGGCTTGAACAAGCGCCTCGATGCCGCATCTGATGTCCTCCTGCTCCCGGCCGCCCCAGCCGTCCTCCTTGATCGACTCCTGAAACTTCAGCCCGAACCCGGTGCTCCCCCGGTAGTTGGGGGTCAGCACGTTGAAGCCCCGCGAGAGGAGGTACTGGATCTGGGCGTTGAACCTGTCCTCGGCGTGGCTCGTGGGCCCGCCGTGGACGAGCAAGATGGTGCCGACGCCGTACCCCGGTGTCCGGTAGAGCCACCCCTGCACCTCGAGACCGTCCACCGACCTCCAGGAAAAGTCCTCTGCAGGGATCAGCCTCTGCGGGTCGAGCGGGACGCGGTCCCACAGGCCCGTGATGCTCTCAGGGGTTTCGCCTTTCTCTGCTGGAGAGAAGCGAACGATGTCCACGGGGTAGCGGGCGCCGTAGTGGAGCCCGATCCACCGTCCTCCATCGGCTGGAGAGAGCGGGACCAGGCTCCCATAGGCCGGAGAATGGCGCTTTTCGGCGCCGCTCTCGTCGTCGAGGAGCGTCGCCCGGATCCGTGTCCGCTCCACTTCAGCCACGACCACATGGCCTCCGCTCGGTGGAACGAAGGCGTACTCGACGTTGCGGAGGGGATCGTCCAGCAGCCAGCGCACAGACCCGTCCTCCCACACCCCCAGCCGGCGGTAGGAGACCGCCTCGACCACGAAGAGCACCCGCCTGCCGTCGGAAAACCACGTGCCGTATACCTTGACCCTTGGACCGAAGTTGAGGATCTCACGGTCGTTTCGACCCTCGATGTCCACGAGCCAGACCTGGAGGCCCGCCGGGTCCAGATCGTTGCGGTGGTAGAGGATCTCATCTCCAGGGGTGTTGAGTTGGGGAGCATGGTAGTTGCCCCTCTCCGGACGGGCCAGAATCCTGCGTTCGCCGGTCTTAAGATCGTGGCGGTAGATCCAGGTCTCCTCTATCTCCTGCCCGCTCTGGTCGTCGAGGTTCGCCCCGTAAACCAGCCACCGCCCGTCGCGGTGCACCTGGCCGCCCCGGACGTAGTAGTGGGGTGAAGGCTCGGTGAGCGGCTCCAGAGTGCCGGGGTTGGCCAACCTCACGAGAGAGAGCTGCGCCCGTTCGTCCCCTTCCCGGTCCTGGGCCACAACGATTGCCCTGCCGTCCGGCGTCCACGAGACGACCAGCGTGTCGTTCGCCGTCTCGGTCAGGCGGGTTGGGGACGCCGAGCCGTCCGTGGGCGCAGCGAACACGTCTGCCGCCGGCCCGATACGCGACCAGCTCCACGCCACCCAGCTACCGTCGGGGGAGACCTGCGGGCCGTGCAGCGCGGGCACCGACAGCAATGCATCGAGGTAACTACCGGAGTTCACCGCGGAAGCTCTACAATCCTTTCTGTACCGACCGTGATTCCTGGACGCCGCGCCCGCCGACGGGTGCGTTTCCGCGGAGGAGTCCTTGAAGCCCGAAACCTGATGTCTGAAGCCGCCCTAGAACGTCGGTGGGGTGTTGACGTAGATCGCCTCTACGGGTTCGTCGCCGGCCCACCAGCGATGCTGGGTCGTCGAGGAGAAGTAGAGCGTGTCGCCCGGCGAGACCCGGTAGGTGCCCTTCTCCTTGAGCTCGACGAAGAGGGTGCCAGAGATCACGTACACGAACTCCTCACCGTTGTGGGAGTAGAAACCTTCGCTCCCGGCGCCCGGCGGCACCCTGATGTAGGAGGGGTCCATGACCTTCTCCCCTGACGCCATCTCCTCGAAGCGCACGCCGTTGTCCCACTGCATCACGGGTCGGTCCTCGCCCCGCACGAGCGGGGAGCTCTGCTCCAGATCCGCCCCGAAGAGCTCGCGCATGGTGACCCCGTAAGCCTCCGCCAGCCGCCGCAGCGACGCGACAGAAGCCCCCGAGCCGCCGCGCTCGAGCGCCGAGATGAACGAGATCGAGAGCCCCGTGGCCAGCGCGACCTCTTTGAGCGTCTTGTGCGCCCGGGTGCGCAGCCTCCTCAGACGCTCCCCCACGGCGTCATCCTGCGTCTCCGCAGAGCCGTCCCCCCGGCGTTCTGTTGCAGGACCGAGCTGCTTGCGTATGGCGGCGAAGTTCAGTCCTTCGGCCTTCCTGAGCTGCTTGATCCTGCGCAGCCGCTCGACGTCGAGCTCCGTGTAAACCCTGTACCCCCTGTCGGTGCGGCGGGGTCTGATCAGGCGCTCCCGCTCCCATAGCCGTAGGGTCTGCGGGGCCAGGCCTATGGCCTGCGAGACCTCGCCTATGGAGAACCCTACCGAACCGCCGTTAGCCGCCAGTGCTCGCCTCCCATCTCGCAAACATCCCTGAATTC
>DASZKL010000181.1:0-4053 GCA_035947015.1 Rubrobacteraceae bacterium | reverse complement strand
TGTTCGTGGGGGCGGGAGGATTCGAACCTCCGTAGGCGAAGCCGGCAGATTTACAGTCTGCTCCCTTTGGCCGCTCGGGCACACCCCCGGCCACGCCCCCGCAGCGCTCCGGAGCGCCCGATTATGGTAGCAAACGCCAACGACTTTTCAACAGAGCCCGGGAAGGGATTCGAACCCCCGACCTGCCGCTTACAAGGCGGCTGCTCTACCGCTGAGCTACCCGGGCGTGACAGCTTGTGAGCACGTCGCCCTACGGGCGACTTGTCAGCTAGTCAGCACGCTGGCTCCCTTCGGTCGCCAGCCTTTCAGCTAATCGGTCAACGGCCCGCTCTCTCACCGTAAACCCTGACCGAAGATCATTTTAGCAGGTGCTTTCCCTACCTCTGCTTCGAAGGCGATAGGCAAGTCGCGTTGGCATCCGACTGTTTGCTAACTCGCTGCGAGCGAGGCCGGTAGGCCGAAGCGTGCTGACAAGCTATTCCACTCGCCGCCGGATCTCCTCGAGCTTCCGCAGGGTCTCGGGCGAGAGCCGGTCGGAGATGCGCGAACGGCGGGGACCCGCGGGGCTGCGGGTAACTGCCGGTAACTCGTCGAGCAGCTCTGCGAACTCGCGGGGGGTAGCGCGCGAGACGCCACGCGCCAGCGCGGTGCGCTGCAGGGCGAAGTCCGCCGTATAGATCGTGGCGGCACCGTCGAGGTTGCCGAGCAGGCGCTCCATGACGTCGTCGGCCGACTCCCCTGGGGCGCTGTAGATAAGGCGCACCGCGCCACCGGCTCGCAGCTCCACCCTCTCGGGTTCCGAGCCGCGGTGAGCGTCGAAGACGACGATGATCTCGCGCCCCGTCCACCCCGCGGCCTTGAGGGCATCGTTTACCAGGAGCTCGCGGGACTCGTCCAAGCTTCCGGCCCTGTAACGCTCGATGGCGCCGATGACGTTGTAGCCGTCCAGGATCAGGTACGCCGTCATCCCCTTTGCCTCCGCGCTTCGTAGAGGAGGATCGCCGCCGCCACCGAGACGTTCAGCGACCCCACCGCCCCGAGCATCGGGATGGAGACGGCTCCGTCACAGCCCTCGCGCACGAGCCTGCGGACGCCCCGATCCTCGCTCCCGAGTACGAGAGCCACGGACCCCGAGAGGTCCTGCTCGGTGTACTTCGCCCCGCCGACCTCGGCGGCGAAGACCCAGACGCCGGCCTCCTTGATCCTGTCGATGGCCCGGCGCAGATTGGTCTCCCTTGCTACCCGCACGTGCTCGCTCGCCCCCGCGCTCGCTTTGACCGCAGCCGCCGTCACGCCGACGGCCCTGTCTTTCGGGATCACGACCCCGCTGGCCCCTGCCCCCTCGGCCGCCCGCAGGACGGCCCCCAGATTTCGCGGGTCCGTGACGCCGTCGAGGGCGACGATCAGGGGATCCGGGACCGCGAGAATCTCGCCAAGATCCGCGTACGGGTACGATCCCACGCGCGCCACTACACCCTGGTGCGTTCCGCCGCGGGCGAGCTCCTCGATCCGGGCGCGAGGAACCGTCTCCAGGGGCACGCCGGACGCGGTGGCCGCCTCTGCGATCTCCGCGTTCTTCCCTGGGTCGAAAACCTCGAAGACCTCGCGCCTGGGGCTCCGCAGCGCCTCGAGTACCGGGCGGATACCGTAGATGAACTCTCTCTTCAACTACCCGCGGCTCAGGATCGGACCTTCCGAGGTGTCCTCGATCGCCCAGCCCTCCGCGTGCAGCTCATCGCGGATCCGATCCGCGAGCGACCAGTCCTTCTCCTGCCGCGCCTGCTCCCTATCTGCCACCCGCCGCAGAACGCCTTCACCCGGTTCTTCTGAGTACCGTACGCGCACCCCGTCCACATCGGCGATGATCTCTTCCGCGAGGTCGAACCCGAA
Organism: Rubrobacteraceae bacterium; assembly: GCA_035947015.1. Classification (GTDB taxonomy): domain Bacteria; phylum Actinomycetota; class Rubrobacteria; order Rubrobacterales; family Rubrobacteraceae; genus JALYGY01. The sequence goes on along the minus strand of DASZKL010000181.1, from coordinate 2,163 downwards.
GAGGGTCAGAACGTCTCGCAGAGCCTGCGCGAGCGAAGAGAACTCCCCGGCGGCTTCGGGTCTGTTGGAGATCTCCTGCCCCGCTCTACTAGCAGCGTCGAAGACTGCGGCGATGGCCTCCGGGGTGTTGAGGTCATCTCGCATCGCCGCGTGGATGCGTTCGCGAAGATCGCTGGCCAACTCATCAGAGAGCTGCGAAGAACCCTCCGAGCTGGAGATCTGGCGGTATTGGCGCATGAGCCGCTCGTAAGAGCGCCTCTTCTCCTCAAGGATCTCCTCGGAGTAATCTATGGGCTGCGAGTAGTGGCTCTGCAGGAGCCACATCCTGACGGCGTTCCGGCCGTGGAGCTCGACGGCTCTTTTTACGTCGAGGATGTTCCCGAGGGACTTGGCCATCTTATCGCTCGCCAGGGTGACCATCCCGTGGTGCGTCCAGGCGCGGACGAAGGTTCGGTCAGGATGGGCGCCTAGGCTCTGGGCCAGCTCGTTCTCGTGGTGGGGGAAGAGCAGGTCCGTGCCGCCGCCGTGGATGTCCGCCCCGTGGGGAAGGTGCTTCTCGACCATCGCCGAGCACTCGATGTGCCAACCGGGGCGCCCCTGGCCCCAAGGACTCTCCCACGAGGGCTCGCCGGGTTTGGAGGCCTTCCAGAGCGCGAAGTCGAGCGGGCTCTTCTTATCTGCTGTCGCTCCCCTCTCGGTCTCGCGCATCTCCTCGGGTCGCTGGCGCGAGAGCTTGCCGTACTCGGGGAAGCTCTCGACGGAGAAGTAGACGTCGCCGTTGCCGGGGGCGTAAGCGTGGCCTCTCTCTATGAGCTCCCGGATGAGCGAGATCATCTCCGGGATGTGCTCTGTAGCGCGGGGCTCGACGTCAGGGAGCCCGATGCCTAGCATCACCAGGCGCTCGTGGAAGGAGTCGGTGTAGCGACGCACGATCTCTTGCCAGGAGACGCCCTCATCGTTGGCCCTCCCTATGATCTTGTCCTCTACATCGGTTATGTTCTGGACGAACTTGACCTCGTAGCCCCCATCTCTGAGGTACCTCGCCACCACGTCCCAGAACAGGGGCGCCCGGATGTTGCCGATGTGAGGATGGTTGTAGACCGTCGGACCGCAGATGTAGAGGCCGACCCTGCCGCTCTGCCCGATCTCGACCCGTTCCCCGCTCAAGGTGTCCAGAACGAATACGCTCATGCCTCTAGTCTAGCCTCTCTCGCCCGCTCCAGCCTCTCTCGCGACTCCTTTGGCCCGAGCACGGCGAAGAGGTATGCCATCTCCGGTCCCCTGTTCCTGCCAGTCAGCGCCAGGCGCAAGGGGTGGAACAGGTCCCGGGTCTTTATGCCCCTCTCCCCGGCCCACGCGCGCAGCTCCCCGACGAAGGTTCGGGCGTCCTCCACGCCGCTCAGCGTGCGCCCATCTAGGGAACGGGCGGCGTGCGCGAAGACCCCCTCGCTCGAGTCGGGTAGCTCCCCGGCGAACGAGGCAGGGTGCACGGGGTCCGTGATCTCCCGCAAGAGTCGCTGCGCCTCCGACAGGCGCCGCATCTCCTCCCGGATGGCCTCCACCGCCGGAAGCTACCGGCCCCGCGGCAAGGGTTCGGCCAGGAACGGCTCGAGGCGCCGGCGAAGTTCTTCGGCAGGCAGGCGCCGGATGAGCCGGGCGTTGAAGAAGAGCAGGCGCTCCGGGTCGAAGGTCGCCGGGCTCGCGCCGAGCCGCGAGGGGTCCCACTCGCGGGCGACCTCTTCGAGGTCTGCGAACTCCTCCCTGCCCTGCGGGTGCGTCCAGCCGAGGAGCGCCAAGTAGTTTACGAGCGCTTCGGGGAGGTAGCCTTCACGACGGAAAGCGGCGATGCTCGCGTCGCCGTGGCGCTTGCTCAGTTTCTTGCCGTCGGGGCCGAGGATCAGGCCGAGGTGGAAAAATACGGGCTCACTTGCCTCCAGAGCACGGTAGAGGAGCACCTGGCGGGCGGTGTTCGAGAGGTGCTCCTCGCCCCGCATGACGTGGGTGATGTTCATGTCGAGGTCGTCGACTACAGCGGCGAAGTTGTATGACGGGGTGCCGTCGGACTTGAGGATCACGAAGTCCCCTATCTTGCTGAAACGGATCTCACCCCGCAGCGCGTCCCGGAAGCTCCCGCCGCTAGTAGTCGGGCTGAAGTAGAGCGCC
>DASZKL010000180.1:0-6430 GCA_035947015.1 Rubrobacteraceae bacterium | reverse complement strand
CTACCTGGTATGGGGTAGCAACGACACGCGCGGCCTCGAGGCTCGTCGCGAGCTCGCGGCCGTCGGCGCTCACTATGCTGCCGCGCCCGCGCGAAGCAACCGGCACCTCCGCCGCACCTTGCTCGGCAGCAAAGGCCTGGTAACGCTCTCCGTCGGAGACGATCATCTGCACTGCCCGCACGCTGAGAAGCAGGCCGACCACCGCGAACGCCACCGCTACCATACGCAGCCTCCTGCGCCCGACGGTCAGCGCCGCGCCAGTGGAAGATCCGCCAGAGGTTGTCAGGTATTGCTCACGCCGTGCCCGACGTTGCTCGTGAAGGTGTATGACCTGAGCACCAGAACTCGAGCGTCTGCCGGCACCCTTGCTGCGCGGGGTACGGCTGAGGGAGCTCTCTCGGGTACCGCGGCTGACACGGCCGACACTGGCGTCAACGCTGCTGCGGCTCCCTCCCTTTCTCTTCTCCCCCATTCCGCGCTCCATCCTCCCAGTCATCGTCGTAGACCTCGAGATCCTGGCCCCTAGGGTCCCGCATGTCGAGCTTCTCGGCGGCGAGAGACCTGATCCTGCCGGCCCCCGACAGCTTCGCTACCCGAACCTCCAGCCTCTCCCCTTCGATCTCGGCCCTGGCGAGGCGTTCCTCGAGTCCGGCGACCTTGCCCGTGAACCCGGCGGCGACCGTGTGCAAGTAAACGCTGCCCAGCATCAACAACACCGGAACCACAACTATGACCGCGAACCTGCGGCGCCGTCCGGCAGCCTTCTTCCGCGCCGCCCGGGCCGGCGCCCTCTCCTTTTCGACCGGTCGCGCAACGGGCCTCGGCGCTATTGAGGCCCGGTGCCAGCGTTGCGGTGCGGCCATCAGGAAGCATCCTCTCCTACCTCCGGCGGTTCGGTGGTCCTGATCGCTGCCCTGAGCCGGGCGGAGGCGCTGCGAGGGTTCTCCTCCACCTCTTCCTTCGACGGCCGGCGGACAGCACCCCTGCGGAAGACAGGCTTCGCGCCGCACATGCAGACCGGCAGGTCCGGCGGACAGACGCAGCGTCCCTCACGCTCGGAGATGAAGCGCTTGACCAGCCGATCCTCCCCCGAGTGGAAGGTTATGACGACCAGTCGTCCCCCCGGCACCAGGAGCTGCTCCGTCGCAGCCAACGCTCGCTCGAGCCCGCCCAGCTCTTCGTTGACGTGCATGCGCACAGCCTGGAAGATCCTCTTGGCAGGGTTACCTCCCCTCTCCACCCAACCGAGCGCCCCCCGTACGGCCTGGTAGAGATCGGTAGTGGTCTCGAGCGGCCGTCGCCTGACGACCTCCCGCGCCACCCGCCTGGCCTGGCCGTGAGGCAAGTCCCCGTACTCGGAGATCACCCTGCCCAACTCCTCGGCCTCGACGGTGTTCAGGAACTCCGCCGCCGATACCCCGGAGCGCGGATCCATCCGCATGTCCAGCGGCCCCTCCCTGACGTAGCTAAACCCGCGCTCCGGGTCGTCTATCTGAAAGCTGGAGAGTCCGAGGTCGAAGAGGATCGCGTCCACCCGCGTCCCATCCCCGACCATCCGCCACAGAACCTCGTCGTAGGCGCCAGAGACAAAATCGAAGCGCGGGTCGCTGTGGAGTTCCGAAGCCCGCTCGATCGCCCGGGGATCCCGGTCGATGCCGACGACCCTGCCCTCGGACGTGAGCCTCTCTAGTATTCGCCTGGCGTGCCCGCCACCGCCGAAGGTGGCATCCACCACCGTCTCCCCATCATCGGGAGCGAGGGCGGCGACGGCCTCCTCAAGCATCACGGGGCGGTGCTCGGTCGCCATCACCCTCCTAGATCCCTCCCAGCAAACTCTTCCACGATCTCGGCGAACGACTCGTCCGCCCCCGTGACGTAACGGTTCCACTCCTCGGTGTCCCAGATCTCCAGCCGATCATCCACCCCGGTGATCGTGACGTCCCTTCTCAAACCCGCATACTCGGCGAGCTTGGTCGGGATCAGAACCCGTCCCTGCCGATCGAGCGTCGCCTCAAAGGCCATGGAGAAGAACATCCGCGAGAGCTGACGCCCCCTCGCAGTGAGATCAGTGTTGGCTTTTATGTTCGCCTTGAACTCCTCCCATTGCGCCGCCGTGAAGGCGAACAGACAACGGTCAACCCCTTTGGTCACCACGATCCCACCTTCGAAGTAGGGTCGGAGCCTAGATGGGAGCGTCAGACGCCCTTTCTCATCGAGGGTGTGCTCGTACTCACCTAGAAGGGCCAGAGCCTTGTCCTCCCACTACGCTCCACTTTGACCCACAACTCAGGAAATTCTTGCATATAAGCTGAAAACACGCAATCTCAATGCACCCAAACACCGCGAGACGGCAGAAGAGGCTCGTTTTTCCCTTTCCATCCCTCCCCCCTAGGGTATTGGAACCCACTGCCGGTACCTGTTTGCCGTAACTTCTGGGTGTTAGGCGGGTCGCGGGTTGGGGGTCGCCGCTAGCGATATGTTGTGGTGCTGGCACGCACTCCCCAATATGTTGGGCTCTCCGAAAATACTTCTGGTCTTGTTGAGGAGGATGGTGTGCTGCAGGGTTCTGGCGTTGTGTGGTGGGCCCACCAGGACTCGAACCTGGGACCGTCCGATTATGAGTCGGATGCTCTAACCAACTGAGCTATGGGCCCTCGCTATAACGCCTCGAGGTCATCGCCGAGCTCCCCTGGTAGGACTCGAACCTACAACCCTTCGGTTAACAGCCGAATGCTCTGCCGATTGAGCTACAGGGGAAGGTTGCGGGGAGATTATAAGGCTCCGGGGTTACGGCTTCAAGCCTCAGCAGAGACGGCGCGGAGTGCTTCTTTGAAGGCTTGTATCTCGGAGCGGAGTGCTTCTTTCTCGTCCCAGTCGTCCGTCAGTCGTTTGCTGCGCTCGCGGCTCAAGATACCGAGGCGCAGAAACGCTTCTCGCACCGAGGCTTCCGAGGAATAGAGACCGCTTCTTCGTATCTCTTCAGCTTCGGCGCCTAGCGCGAAGAGACCGTCCATAAGGTTCCTGGCCCGTTCGTCGGAGAGGATCGATTCGAGGCTCTCTCCAGGGTGTTCTCGCAGCAGCTGGAAAATACTCGAGTGGAACTCGGATGCAAAGTCCCCTGCGCCCAACTTGAAGGGCTCGCGAAATGAGGGGACGGGCACGCCCACTTCGAGCGGCTTGGCCGTGAGATCGGGATGGGCGAGGAGCAGGATCAGCAGCAAGCGTCCGGCCTGTTCGAAGGGGCTAAGCGACGCAGCGCGCGGGGAGGGCTTGGACGTCGCGAACCGTTCTCGCCGTCCGCTCTCGAGCTCCTGCGGGCTTACACCCAAGGCTTCGGCGGCCACGCGCAGGGCATCCCTGTAGAAGACGGGATCGTCGATGCGCCTTATGAGGCCCTGGATCTCTGACATCATCCTGGAACGCTCGGCGGCGCTGGCGCCCCGCGCTCGCTCGACCTTGCGACGGAAGATGTAATCGAGCAACGTCACCGCCCCCGAAAGCATCTCGTTGAACTCATCCGGGCTATGCTCGAGGAGCCAGTCGGCCGGATCCTCGCTCAGGCGCAGCACGCGCAGGTCCAGCTTTAGCTTGGCGACCGCCGCCACCGTGTCGGGATCTTCAGCTCGTTCGAGCTCCCGTACCGTCGCGTCGGCTCGCTCCAGAGCCTTCTCCCCTGCGGTGTCCGGATCGAATAGCATGTAGATCTTGTCCGCGTAGCCGCTGAGGGTTCGCAAGTGGCTCGGGGTGGTCGCCGTCCCCAGGGTGGCAACGGCGTTCTTGATGCCTGACTGGTAAAGCATCAGCACGTCGGTGTATCCCTCGACGATGATGGCCGCGCGCTCCTTGCGCATCGTCTCGGCGACCTGCGGAAAGCCGTAGAGCAGATCCCGCTTGTTGAAGATCTCCGTCTCAGGAGAGTTCAGATACTTGGGATGCTCGTCACCGAGCGCGCGAGCCCCAAAGCCGACGATCCTACCTCGGCGGTCGGAGATGGGGAACGTGATCCTGCCCGAGAAACGCTCCCTGCCACGCACCGAAAGTAGCCCCGCCGTCTCGAGAACCCTCCGTTCCAGACCCAGCTTGGCAGCGGCAGCAGAGAAACCTCCTGCTCCCCGAGGCGGGGCATACCCCAATCGAAATTCTTCTATAGTAGAAAGCTCGAGGCCGCGGCCTTTCAGGTAGCGACGGGCGTGCTCGGCTTCGGAAGATCGGGATTTCAGGAGGTACTTGTGGTAATAGGCGGCTGCTGCGGCGAGTGCCTTATGGATGGAGCGACGGCGGAGGTTGCGCTTCCTCGCGGCTTCGGGATCACCCCCGCCTTCGAACTCGATTTCGACGCCGGAGCGCTCGGCAAGGTAAGAGACGGCGTCGACAAAGGAGAGCCCTTTGAGGTCCATTACGAGTTTTATGGCATCGCCTCCTTTATCACAGCCGAAACAATGGTAAAAGTTTCTCTCTGTGTGCACGCTGAAAGAAGGCGTCTTTTCGGAATGGTCGGGGTAAGGGCAGAGGCCGACGAATCGGGTTCCCTGACGCCGGAGGGCTGTAAATTCCGAGGCGACCTCGACCATGTTCGCCGCCTCGCGAACCTCCTCTATGCTGCGCTGTGAGATCCTCAAACCCCTGCCCCTTCGCCGCTCTCGCATAGGTATTTATGTGCAAACATTGTGCGGCTCCCTCGTGATGCGGGTCGGGGTAATGTTACTCTAACGCGCGTGGATATCCGCGAGCAACTCAAGAAGGCGCCTGAGGCGGGGTATGCGGACCTCCCTCCGGGGATCGGCTTCGAGCCCAAGGACGAGCCGTTGCGACGCGACATCAACCTCCTCGGAAGGATGCTCGGCCAGGTTCTCATAGAGCAGGAGGGCAAAGACCTCTTCGACACCGAGGAAGAGGTACGGCTCATGTGCAAGCGGTTACGCTTCGGCTTCGACCCGCGCCTCGATGAGCGGCTCAGGACGAGGATCGAAGGCATGAACGTGGGCGAGCTTCAGAGGATCGTGCGTGCCTTCTCTGTGTATTTTCAGCTCGTCAACATAGCAGAGCGGTACCACAGGATACGACGCCGCCGCCAGTACGAATCGTCGCCAGACAACCCGCCGCAGCGGGCTTCCCTAGCGAGCGCGCTCTCACGGCTGAAGAGGGAAGGAATGGAGGCAGGTACGCTGCGAGGGGTGCTGGGCGACATGAACGTGGGGCTTGTTCTGACGGCACATCCGACGGAGGCCCTCAGGCGCAGCATACGGCGCAAGCACGTTAGGATCGGCGAGTTGCTGGAGGCGCTCGAGTCATCGCAGCTTACGTGGAAGGAACGAAGGGGTCTCGAGGAGAAGCTGGCGGAGGAGATCACGGTCCTGTGGCAGACCGACGAGCTCAGGGTCCGCCGCCCTGAGGTCGAGCAGGAGATCGAGCGCACCCTGCTCTTCTTCGAGAACCCACTGATCTCGGCGACCCTAGAAGTGTACCGGGCATTCGAGGACGAGCTCACCCGTCAGTTTCCGGGAGACGTCCAGCGCCTGGGGCGGGTTCTGGAGTTTGGCTCGTGGGTCGGCGGGGATCAGGACGGCAATCCGTTCGTGAAGCCGCAGACCCTGGGCACGGCCCTCGATCTGCACCGGAGGCTGATCCTGCAACGTCACCTGAGCTCGGTCCTCGATCTGGCCGAGCACATGAGCCAGTCCGCGAATCTCACCGCGGTCTCCGAGGAGCTTGTCCGTTCGACGAACCAAGACGCGAGCCTGATGCCGCAGGTCGCCGAACGTCTCAGAGACGACGACCCCAACGAGGTCTACCGTCGCAAGCTCCTCTTCGTCGCCGAAAGATTGAGACGCACGCTTGGGGATCCGAGCTCCCCGGCGGCTTACGGCAGCGTATCGGAGTTCATGGAGGATCTACTCGTCGTCCGCCGCAGCCTACTGCAACACGGGGATGAGAGGGTCGCCGGAGGTGGGCTCCGCGACCTGATCCGCCAGGCCGAGGTCTTCGGCTTCCATCTCGCGAAACTGGACGTTCGCCAGGAGAGCACCAAAATAGTTGAGGCGGCCGCGGAGCTGGTGGCGGCTAGAACGGGTGAGGATCTCTTGTCGATGAGTGAAGATGAGCGCACCTCTCTGTTGCGGCGTCTCATCGTGGAACCGGAGGCCACGCCCGTCGGCACAAGGGACTTCTCGGCCGCAGCGCAGGAGGTGTTGGAGACCTTCGATCACATCCGACGGGCGGCCGAGACCTATTCGGAGGCGCCGATTGAGAGCTTCGTACTGAGCATGACCCACCAGGCGAGTGATGTCCTCTGCGTGCAGCTCCTCGCGCGCGAGGCCGGGTTGCTTGAGGTTGACGAGCGCTGCCAGTGCACGGCGAATCGACTCAGGGTCACGCCGCTCTTCGAGAGCATAGAAGACCTCGAGCGGGCCCCCGACGTGCTGCGTCGCCT
>DASZKL010000179.1:0-2412 GCA_035947015.1 Rubrobacteraceae bacterium | reverse complement strand
CCACGTAGAAGCCGACGTCGAAGTCGGAGGATACGTAGAGGTCGTAGACGTCCGCTACCAGATCGTAGTCGATCGGCATCCCTCCTGGATGCGATTCAGGTTGGAATTCGTCAGGTCTGGACATCGAACTTTAGCTCCTCCCCGCCGAGGGGTTATCAGGAGGGTGGCGAGATCCAGCGTCCGGGCGGGCTAACCCCCCAGGGCTGGCTCCCGGTGCACCGCCTGCGAGAGCTGCCACTCGGCCGCTGCGACCTTTTCGTCCTCCACCCTCTCGAACAGGGGTCTCGCTCCCTCCACCCGGTAACCCCCAGGCAGCTTCTCGAGGTCGGAGACCCTGGCTACGGGACCGTCGAAGAACCCCTGCAGCCGCTCGACGGCCTCGGGGACGTACGGGGCGGCGTGGTAGGCGATGGAGCCGAGCAGGACGGAGCAGAGGTAGAGAGTAGTCCTGGTCCGCTCGAGATCTTCCTTGCGGGTCTTCCAGGGGGCGTCCAGATCGAAGAACTGGTTGGCTCGCTTGCCCATCGCCAGAAGCTCGGCGAGCGCCTCACGCGGCCTCGGGGCTAGCATCCGAGCTTCGTAGCGATCCTCCAGCTCCTTGAAATTCTCCAGAACCGTGAGGCCGTCCTCCGGTAGGTTCTCGGGACGTTGGACCTCGCCGCCGAAGTACCTCTCGGTGAAGGAGAGTACTCGGTTAATGTAGTTGCCGAGGTTCCCGATCAACTCCGAGTTCACCCGGCCCTGGAACTCGCGCCACGAGAACACTACGTCCCCTGTCTCCGGCAGGTTCGAGGCCAGGTAGTATCTCAATGGATCCGCCGGAAAGCGATTCAGCGCCTCGTGCAACCACACCGCGAGGTTGCGGCTTGTGGACATCTGCATCGCGCGCCGCTCGCCGTCGACTACTACCTCGAGGTTCATGAACTCGTTGGCCGGCACGTCGTAAGGGAGGATAAAGGGTTCCTCACCATCTTCGGCCGTGCCCATAAGCTGCGCGGGCCACATGGTCGTGTGGAAGACCGTATTGTCCTTGCCGATGAAGTGGATGAGCCTGGTATCCGGCTCTTGCCAGTACTCGCGCCATCTGTCCGGCTCTCCAGTATTCTCGGCCCACTCCGCGGTCGATGAGACGTAGCCGATGCAGGCGTCGAACCAGACGTAGAAGCGCTTGTCCTCAAAACCCGGCTCCGGCACAGGGACGCCCCAGTGGATATCCCGCGTTATGGGGCGCTTCTCGAGCCCGGCGTCGATGAAGCCCAGGATGAAGTTCTTGACCGAGGTGCGCCAGTGCTCCTGACCAGCGATGTACTCCCTCAGCCTCTCGGAGAACTTGGGCAGGTCCAGGTAGAGGTGGGTCGTCTCTCTGACCTCAACCGGTCCCCCTGTGACCTTCGAGTGTGGCTCTATAAGCTCGTACGCCTCGTACCACGACCCGCAGTTGTCGCACTGGTCGCCTCGTGCCTCCTTGTAGCCGCACACCGGGCAAGTACCCTCGACGTAACGGTCCGGCAGGAAGCGGCCCTCCGTCGGGCTGTACATCTGCTTGCTCTCCGCTTCCGAGATGTAGCCGCCCTCCTTGAGCTTGCGGTAGAAGAGCTGCGTGTTCCTGGCGTGCAGCTCTGTGGAGGTGCGCGAGAAGTTGTCGAAGGAGATGCCGAAGCGCTCGAAGGTCTCCTTCATGTGGGACCACCAGTAGCCCACGACTTCCTTCGGGTCCTTCCCCTCGCGCTCGGCTGTGAGGGTGATGGGGACGCCGTGGTCGTCGGTGCCACAGACATAGACCACGTCCTCGCCGCGCGCGCGCAGGTAGCGCACGAACACGTCAGCCGGCAGGTACGCCCCGACGATCTGCCCGACGTGCAGCGGCCCGTTGGCGTAGGGCAGGGCCGAGGTGACGAGATAGCGCGCTTTCTTTTCGTCCATATCCTAAGAATAGCACTTCAGCATTTCAGCACGCTCCGGCTTCGCCTCCGCTTGTCAGCACGCTTCGGCCTTCGGCCTCGCTCCTCAGCACGTCGCCTTAGGCTTCGCCAGGCGACTTGTCAGGAGGCATTTACCTGTAGCCTGATACCTAAAGCTGAAATGCTGACAAGCGAGGGCCTTGCTAAAGGCCCGAAGCGTGCTGACGAGCTGGCGACCGCAGGAAGCCAGCGTGCTAACATTGCGTCTCGTATGAGCCTGAGGTCTCACCTCGTCCGGACGCGCCGCGAGCCGTCGGCGTGATGCGGGTTCCTTTCCGGCGACTGTGCGCGGAGGCGCGGGAGCCCGAGAGGGCGCATGAGGGGGATGCGGGCTACGACCTCCACTCGGTCGAAGAGGTGAGCCTCTCGCCCGGCGGGCGGGCGCTGGTGAGGACCGGGATCTCGGTCGCCATCCCCAAAGGATACGCGGGGCTCGTCCTGCCGCGCAGCG
>DASZKL010000178.1:0-3401 GCA_035947015.1 Rubrobacteraceae bacterium | reverse complement strand
GGCCATCGGGCTGAAGCAGCTCTGGCAGCGGGGCGAGTTCGGCCTGGAAGATCCGGTCAACGACTATCTGAGGGGCTACGAGGTGGAGGTTCTCGGAGAAGACGGCAAGCTCCACGAAGTAGCCGTGAGCGCCTCCGACGGCAGGGTCCTCGGCCAGGAGACGGAAGAGGACGAGGGCTCCGAGAACGACGATGACTCCGAAAATGAGGGTCCCGAAGACGGCGAGTAATCCCGGGTCGGGCTCGCGGAGAGGCTCAGGAGCCCCTACGCTCGGGTGAACGCGTTCGGGTGAACGCGTTCGTAGCGGCGCGTCGCTCCCTCGGCGGTTACGCGGTCGGCGGAGGCGCTCGACACGGGCCGGGATCTCTGGCTGAACGGGCAGCCTTCGCAGCATCTCTACCGGACGATCGTCGCCCAGGCTTCGAGCACGGTCGGCCCATTTCGCCGGCGGGATACAATCCCGCCAGCGAGCCGTCCGAGCACGGAGGTGGCCGAATGAGGCGAGAAGCGGTGGAGAGAATCCTCGCACGAGCCGACGAGTTGATCGTCGAGGCGATGAACGAGCGCGCGACACCCGGGTTGGGGGTGGGTATCGTCAGCGGTCCGGAGGCGGTCTACGCGAAGGGCTTCGGACTCGCAGACGTTGAGCGAGAGAGGCCCGTCACCCGGGAGACGGTCTTCCGGATCGGCTCCATCACCAAGACCATGACGGCCATCGGGCTGATGCAGCTCTGGGAGCGGGGCGAGTTCGGCCTGGAAGATCCGGTCAACGACTATCTGAGGGGCTACGAGGTGGATCACCCTGACCCGGCTGCTCCACCGGTGACCTTCCGCCACATGCTCACCCACACCTCAGGCATAGGGGAGCTGCGCAAGGTGACGGACCTCTTCCGGCCCGTTATCGGGCTCGGCGCGAAACCCAACGGGCCCGCACCACCTCCCGAGGAGTACTACTCTGGGGGTCTACGTCCGGGGGTCTACCCCGGCACTAGGTGGGCCTACGCCAACCACGCGTTCAACATCCTGGGGCAGCTGATAGAGGAGATAAGCGGCGAGCAGTTTGTCGAGTACATGAGGGAGAACGTCTTCGAACCCCTTGGGATGAAGAACACCGACTACCTCAGGAGCGAGCGGGTGGGTGAGGGGCTGGCCCAGGGCTATAACTTCTCGCGCGGGAGGCTCAAGCCGGTGAAGTACCTGGAGATCGTGGTGAGGGGTGCCGGCTCGGTCTTCTCGAGCGTCGAGGATATGTGTCGCTACGTGGCCGCCCTGCTCGAAGGCGGCGCGAACGAGCACGGCAGGGTGCTCGAGCCGGAGACGCTCTCGCTCATGATGGAGCCGCACTACCGGCTAGACGAGCGCCTTCCGGCCATGGGGCTGGCCTTCCTCCTCGACGACCTCGACGGACGCCTAATCGCCGGACACGACGGCGGCTGGCCCGGGTTCATCTCGTCGATGTTGCTCTGCCCCGAAGAGGAGGTGGGGATCGTCGCGTTCGCGAACGCCTCGAGTCCGGCGGCCCAAGAGGCTTCGCAGGATCTGATCAGGCACCTTCTGGACGTGCCGGAGCCCGCCTCAAGGCTCCCGAAGAAGGGTGTTCTCGAGACCCCGCACCTCTGGCCGGAGCTGCGCGGCTTCTACGGGCCGGTGGGACCGCTAAACACCAACTCGCGGGCCTGGCTCATGTACGCCGGTGAACTGGAGGTCCGCCTCGAGGACAACCACCTCGCGATGCGCACGCTCGTAGGCCCTTTCCGTGGGGGCGTGAGGCTCTACCCGATGGATCCAACAGATCCCCTAGCCTTCGAAGCCATCTACGAAGGCCAAACGTTCCGGGTGGTCTTCGAGCGCGGCGCCCGTAGCGGCCGGGTGGAGCATCTGCTGGTGGGCTTCGACAGGCTCCGCAAGCGCCCCAGACTAAGGAGCCTCCGCTTCAAGGCGATGGCCGGGTTGGGTGCGGGAGCCGTCTTCGCCACCGTGACTGGGGTTCGAAAGGTTCTCGAGACCCGTCGGGAGTAGAGACAATAGAGTCGCGCAGCGCAGATCAAGAGAGCCCGTAGAGGCTGACCGCGTTTCCTCGCAACACGTCCTCGCCGGCGGCCTCGGCCTCGGGGATGCTCAACTCTCCATGCGCCACCAGCTCCTCGAGCGCCTGCCCGAGGACGTGCCGGCCGTCGATGGCGCTCATCCAGTGGAGCTCCGGCACCCCCGTGCCATCGGAGCTGTAAAGGAGCTTGGAGATAGGGGCCACCCCCAGGGCCTGGTGCGTGAAGGAGAACATCTCGCCGTAGCCCAGAAGGGGGATACCGTAGGAGAGATCCAGGTAGACGTTCTCGTATACCGCGGCCAGGTAGCCACCCTCTCGGGTGTACGGGTAGCACTCGTGCAGCAGCACAACGGGCATTTCTCTGTACTCCGGCCGCTCGAGCACGGCGCGCAGGTGCAGCGGGTTGCCAAGCAAGAGGTCGGTCTCGGCGTCGCCGTAGCCGACGTGGAACTGGACAGGGATCTCCTGCCTGGCGGCCTCCATGAAGGCCCAGTGCAAGAGGGTGTCAAGCAGCGGCTTGTGGTCAAGCCGCGCCTTGCCCTCTCCGGCGGCTAGCTTGAACTCGCGGAACGAGGCCTCCGCATCCTCCCCCGCCCATTCCCGGACGTTCAGCCCCGTCCGGTAGGCGACGATGCTCTTGAGCGCCACGTATCCCTGGCCCCGCACGTCTTCCAGGGCAACCACGAGCGCCTCTCTCGCTTCTCCCAGGGTGCCGTGCTCGCTCAAGAGGCGTTCCATGAGCCTCTCGAGTCGGAGTATCGGTTCGGCGCGGCAGCCTCCCAACTCTGCCAGCACGCCTGCCGGAAGCACCTCGTCTGGCGGCGGGTAGCCGGTATCTATCAGCAGGGATTCCACGTTCGCGGCGCGCAGCAGCGCGCCTGCGAGTTCGGGCACGTCCCTCTCCGCACGCGCCACGAGCACGGCTTCCTCGTCGGGTTCGCAGTCGAAGAACCCGGCCAGAGCGCGGATCAAGCGTCGGTAGAAGGCCGTGCTGGCGACGTGCTCGCGCGGCATACCGGGGTCCGCTGATTCGGTGAAGGCCCGCCGAAAGCTTGCTAGATCGTCGAAGCGCCCCGATCGTAGGATCCCGTGGCAGTGGTTGTCCACCACGGGCACGGAGCGGAGATCAACGGCCTCCACAGCCACTATTGTCCGGGACGGAGCATCAGTAGATCATGGCCGCCGCTGCCGCAACCTCCTCCGGTGTGATCTCTCTGGCGATCTCGGCCTGCGCGCGACCCACTGCAAGGTGGGTGCGAACGAGCGGCGCGCCAAGCGCATCGATGAGAACCCCATCGTTCTCGAGGGCGTTCAGGGCCGTATCGAGCGAAGCCGGGAGAGGACGGATGTTTCT
>DASZKL010000177.1:0-2031 GCA_035947015.1 Rubrobacteraceae bacterium | reverse complement strand
CGCACCCGGGTAAGGGCGACGCTGTCATCTACCGCTTGGAAGACGGCTCGCACGTCTTGCGTCTGGAGAACCTCGACATCTTCAATGGTCCCGCCCTCTACGTTTACGCCGTCGGTGCCCAAGACGCCAACGACAACGAGATGGTAGAGAAAGCGGGCTTCCTGAACCTCGGGCCGCTCAAAGGCAATCAGGGCAACCAGACCTACGAGCTACCGGCACGCTTCGATCCCGAGAAGCACCGCTCGATCTCCATCTGGTGCAAACGCTTCTCGGTCAACTTCGCTACGGCACCATTACAGTAGGACCGATATGCCCCGCGCTATAATCGAGGGAGATCAAGAGACGGAGTCTCCGGTGGCGAAGATCCTGGTCGTCGACGACGAGCCCAACATCCGGGAAGTGGTGAGCCTCTACCTGCGTCGCGACGGACACTCGGTGATCTCGGCTGCAGACGGCGAGGAGGCTCTCAGACTCTACCGACAGAGCCAGCCTGACCTGGTAGTGCTCGACCTCATGCTGCCCAAGGTGAGCGGCCTCGAGGTGTGCCGGCGCATCCAGTCCGACAGGAGGGTGCCCGTGGTGATGCTGACGGCCAAGGGCGAAGAGGAAGACCGGATCGTCGGCCTTGGTATCGGCGCCGACGACTATGTGGTCAAGCCTTTCTCCCCACGCGAATTGGCAGCTCGCGTCGAGGCAGTGCTGAGGCGGGTCAACGAAGATCGTACCGGACCTGGCGCCGAGAAGTTGATGGTCTTCGGCGAGCTATGCATAGACCCGAACGCGCGTGAAGTCACGATCCGAGACGCCCCGGTAACGCTCACGGCGCGGGAGTTCGATCTGCTGCACCACTTGGCATCTCACCCTAAGCGGGTGTACACACGAGACCAGCTGATGGAGACGGTCTGGGGATACGCTTTCGCTGGCGACACCAGCACCGTCACCGTGCACATACGCAGGTTGCGCGAGAAGATCGAGCCCGACCCCGCCCATCCGCGTTACCTCCAAACGGTGTGGGGCGTGGGGTACAGGTTCGTCGGCTGATGGCGAGGATGCTTCGGAGTTTCGCGGTGGCGTTATCGTTCTTTGCCGCTGCCTTGGCGATCACGCTGGTCTGCGCCGCCATCCTGTTCGGCGTACCAGCAGACGACATCCCGGCCGTAGGAGTCTTGCTCCTCGGCGTCGGAGGAGCGGGGGGACTGGCGGCACTTATCTTGTTGCGCCCGGCTGTGTTGGAGCGTCTCGGAGGAGTGCGCGGTCAGCTGATAGGCTCGGGCCTCCTTGGCAGCCTCCTGCTCGTCGGGATGGTGATCGCCGGGTCCGGGGCGATGTTCATCTCCGCTCACGACCTCTCCATCCTACTTACGATGGTTCTGTTCGCTGCCGTGCTGGCGGTCGGTTTCAGCCTGCGTGCCGCGGAACCCCTGGCGCGCCGCATCGAACGCCTGCGGCTAGGAACCGCTCGTCTTGCCGAAGGAGAGCTAGGCGCAAAGGTGAAAGTCGAAGGGCACGACGAGCTGGCCGCGCTGGCCGAAGACTTCAACCGCATGGCGGCGGCCCTCGAGCAAGCCAAGATCCGCGAGCGCGAGGCCGACGAGGCGCGTCGGGATCTCGTCGCCGCCGTATCCCACGATCTGCGCACCCCGTTGGCTTCCGCCCGCGCCCTCATAGAGGCGGTCGCCGACGGGGTCGTCGATGATCCTGAGACGAGAGCCCGCTACCTTGCCTCTGCCAGGAGCGAGCTGGCGAAGCTCGGCAGGCTAGTCGACGACCTCTTCGAACTCGCCCGGATCGATGCCGGTGTGCTGCGGCCGCAACTGGAGGAGACCTCCCTCCGCGACCTCGTCTCCGATACGCTATCGAGTTTCGGGCCAGAGGCCGAGCGTCGAGGGGTGAGGCTCGTCGGAGAGATCGCTCCAGAGGTAGACCCCGTACTCGCTAACCCTTCCAATCTTCAGCGTGTGCTTTACAACCTGGTCTCGAACGCCCTGCGCCATACGCCAGCAGATGGAACCGTGTTCCTAAAGGCAGAAC
>DASZKL010000176.1:0-1840 GCA_035947015.1 Rubrobacteraceae bacterium | reverse complement strand
GGCGAGATGAGCGCCTTCCCCGGGCACAGCCAGCACCAGCTGGGTACCGCCGTGGATTTCACGAACGCAGCGGCGAGCTACGAGATTTGGCAATACTTTGGGTACACCAGCGTATCCCGGTGGTTGCGAGAGCACGCCCAGCAGTACGGGTTCGTCCTGGCCTATCCTCCAGGCAAAGAGACCGAGACCGGCTACCAGTGGGAGCCCTGGCACTACCGTTACGTGGGCATGGAGAATGCCCAGCGTCTCGAAGAGAGCGGCTTGAGCCTGCAGGAGTTCCTGGCACGCGAGGGTGTGCTGCCGCGTTGTTAGCACGCTACGCCCTTCGGGCTTCGCTTTCAGCGCGCTCCCGCCGTTGCAAGGCCTCCGCTCTCAGCACGCCACCTTTTCAAGGTGGCTTGTCAGCTAGTCAGCTAAGGCCCGGGTAGGCGAGAGCGCCGCGTGCAAAGCCGTTGCGCAATACGCTGCCGGGCAGAGGGACGCTAACTGGCTGAATGCTGACAAGCGGAGGCGAAGCCGGAGCGTGCTGACAAGGCGCGAAGCGCCGTGCTGAAAGCTAGACCGTGAGACCGCGGGAGAGTATCCTGCGAGGGGCATGGTGGTCGACGAAGAAACCCGCGAGCTGCTTCGGGCCTGGAGCGAGGCTCCGAACACGGTCGCCATCCTCACCGACATAGACGGCACGCTCGCCCCGATCGTGCCGACGCCGGACATGTCCGAGGTGCCGGCGGAGATCAAGGAGTACCTGCGGCGGTTGAGCGAGAGGTACCTCCTGGTTGCGGGCGTCAGCGGCCGCAAGACGGAGGACGCGCTCGACCTCGTCGGCCTCGCAGACGTCGTCTACTTCGGCAACCACGGCTTCGAGATCCTGCGCGAGGGCGAGGTGGAGGTGGTGCCGGAGGCCCTGCCTTATCTTGAGAAGGTCGAGGAGCTGGAGCGCCGGGCGCAAGAGGAGCTCGGCCCTCTGGGCGCGTTCGTGGAGGAGAAGGGTATCACCGCCTCCGTCCACTACCGCAACGCGCCACCGGAGGTCGGCGAGCAGAGCGTTGAGTTCGTCAAGCGCGAAGGGGAACGGCTGGGCTTGAGGATCACGGTCGGGCGCGGCGTCGTCGAGGCGCGCCCCCCCATCCGGGCGGACAAAGGTACGGCGGTCCGCGCCCTCGTCGAGGAGTACGGCCCCGAGAGGGCGATGTTCATCGGGGACGACACTACGGATCTCGACGCCTTCCAGGAGCTCGAGAAGCTGCGCGATGAAGGGATGCTCGAGGAGATCCTGCGCGTCGGCGTAGCGAGCGATGAGGGGCCGCCCGAGATAACCTCGGAGGCCGATCTCGTCGTGGACGGCGTCGAGGGTGTCGGTGAGATTTTTCGGGAGTTGCTCGGAGAGTAGAGCCCGCGACCACCCCTCGAGCTCGGGTTGTCCGGAGGTCGGATAAATGTGGAAGGGTAGTGTTGTCTCGGTTCATATCGCCCGGGGGGCAGGCGAGCCCATGACCGAGATAGATCCAGCGCGGGCCGTGGCCGGCAGAGGTCTGGAGGGCGACCGCTACTTCGAGGGGAAGGGATTCTACTCGGATTACCCCGGACCGATACGCGAGGTGTCGTTGATCGAAGAAGAGACCATACAGGCTTTGCAACGCGACCACGACCTCGTGCTGGCCCCTGGTATCACCAGGCGGAACATCCTGACCCGTGGGGTGCCCTTGAACCACCTCGTCGGGCGCGAGTTCCGCGTCGGTGGGGCCACGCTCCGGGGCGTAGAGCTCTGCGAGCCGTGCAAGCACGTCGTGGACGTAACGGGGATAATGGGTCTTCTACCGACCTTGATCCACAGGGGCGG
>DASZKL010000175.1:0-2105 GCA_035947015.1 Rubrobacteraceae bacterium | reverse complement strand
ATCGCCTGCAGCCCGCTCGAGCGCTCCGGCGAGGCAAAGAGCCTGGACAATCCCTCCTGGTCTTCGGCCAGGATGTTCACCGCGAAGTAGCCCTCCTCACGGATGCGGGGGTTCAGACGGGCATCCTTGTGGACGCTTACCATGAAGAGCAACGGGTTGAGAGAAACGGAGATCAGGGCGTTCGCCGTCATGCCCTCGGTGCGCTCCTCGCGACCCGAGGTGACCACGGTGACGCCGGTCGGGAAGAGGCGCATCGCACCCCTTAGAGAGTCGCCGCTGGGCTCCCTTAGCTCCCACCCGTGCTCGTCCGTGCCGTGCGGCCCCTCAGCCGGCATCTTCACCCCTCTTCATGCCGTCCCGAATATGGCTTCGAGACTACCGGGCATGATGCTCCTGCGTAAACGAGTCGCTCGCGCGCAACTCCTCGGGCCACCACCGCTCGATCGTCTCCCTGTCGGAACCATACCACCTGCCGAAATACTCGCTGTGGTAGAGGTCGTCGAAGACGAGCGTCTCCGAGCCGGGGAGCAGGGCCGCCTCCACGGGTACGACCCCGTCGCCGAGCAGGCGTCCATCTTCGACTAGGCGTTCGTACCTCTTGCGGATCCGGGACGACGCCTTACCGTCGGCCGCGCCCCCGGCCACGGAGATATACCTCAGGCCCGCCGGCTCGTGCAGAGCGCCTGGGAAGAGTTCGTTCACCTTGGCGAGTGGGGCGACGCTGCTCTTGTAGGCTGCCAAGTGAGGACTGCCGAGGGTGATCAGGTGCGAGACGCGCCGGTGTCCCGAGTAGCGGCGTCCGCCGTAGGGTGGATCGCCGCCGACGTATACCCGACAGGCAATGCCGCCGACGGAGTGCCCGACGAGCACAGCCTTCTCGGAATCGCTCTCCAACAACGCCCTGTCCACCACGCTCGCGACCTCGAAGACGAGTTGTCCGTAGCCCCGGATACGCCCCAGGAGCCAGTCGAGCGGCGTGATCGGGGCGACGTGCACCTCCGAGCCCGAGATCTCGCGCAGGATCTGCGCGAGACCCCGATACCTCCGCGGCCACGACGCCAACCCTCCGACCAGGACTATCGGACCGTACGTCATAGAACAGAGTATAAACGCACGCCATTTGGCTTACCCTTTCCTATCCGAAGCTCGCACCTATGCCGTCGAGGACGAACTGGACTGCAAGGGCAGCCAGCAGCACGCCGAGCACGCGGGTGAGGACGTTGGATCCTGTCTCGCCGAAGAGCAGCATGATGCGGGGGGCGAGGAGGAGGGAAGCCAGGGTGATCAACAGTACCGCGAGGAGCACGGCTACGAACACTGCCAGCTCCGCGGTGCTCCGTTCGCCGGTGTAGAGGAGCACGGTTGTGATCGCGCCGGGTCCGGCGATCAGCGGGATGCCGAGTGGGAAGACTGAGACATCGTGCTCGTAAGAGATCTCCTCCTGCTCGCGTACGGTCCGCGAGCGCAACCCAGCAGGGCTGGCGAAGATCATGTCCAGCGAAAGCAAGAAGAGCAGGACCCCGCCCGCTATCCGGAACGCCGGGATGCCGATCCCCAAAGCCTCGAGCAGCGTGTCGCCCGCGAACGCGAAGAGGAGCAAGATTACCGAGCCCAGAAACGTGCCCCGTATCGCCGCCTCTCTCTTGCGCCTCTCCGGATAACCCTTTGTCAGCGCCGCGAAGATGGGAGCCAGCCCCAGCGGGTCTACCACCACGAGCAGCGTCACGAACGAGTTGAATACCAGCTCTACCATCCCTCGACCTTCCGTCAGGTGGAACCTGTACCGCGGACCGCGTTGCGCCGCACAGCCGCAGGCGAGACCCGCCACTCTCCCCGCGACGAACGCTCCTTCTCGATCGTGTCCTTCCCTATGGGCTTGGCCTCGCCTTCATATCGCTCCCTGACCTTCCCGGTCGAAGACCTTCGCCACGGCCTCTTCGAGCGCTACGCGGAGGGTGTAGACGTCGTGGCTGCGGCGCTGCGGCGCGTCGGCGTCGAGGCGGAGGGGGGCGAGGTCGCGGGCGAGTTCTGCCCAGGGGCGTACTCGGTCCGCTCCGGTGGGCCGCGAGGGATCAAGCACGCAGGGCTCGCCCAGAGGGTAACGC
>DASZKL010000174.1:0-2278 GCA_035947015.1 Rubrobacteraceae bacterium | reverse complement strand
GGACAGGTCTTTATCGACCGGACGCCCTTCTCGCCCTTCGAGGCCGCCGACGAAGCTCTCGCGCAGCTGCGGGCAGGTGGAGCAGACCTCGTGCTTGTGGATGCCCACGCCGAGGCCACGAGCGAGAAGCAGGCGCTGGGGTATCACCTGGATGGCAGGGCGCAGGCCGTGCTGGGTACCCACACCCACGTGTCCACAGCCGACGCTACGATTCTGCCAGGGGGGACGGCCTACGCGACCGACGTGGGCATGACCGGTTGCGAGGAGAGCATCATCGGGTTCGACCGCGAAGGATTTCTCGCTCTGTTCCTGGGTGAAAGGCGAAGGCTCCCGGTGGCGACGCGGGGTCCGGTGCTCTTCAGCGGCGTGCTCGTCGATTTCGACCTCGACGGTTACCGGGCTACAAGAATAGAACCCGTGCGCAGGGAGTGGAGACCTTAGCGCGTCGCCAGGGCAACTCGGGCGTGGACCCGTTTACAATACCTGGTGTTTCGAACGGCGCAGTGTGACGACGAGCAGGGGGAAGCGTGGATCAGCAGGACATTCGAGAGCTCACGGTAGGGGACATAATGGAGACCGACTGGCCCACCCTGGGGCCGCAGCAGACCGTCGAGGACGCCATCAAGCTCTTCGCCGAGTCGGGGATCTCCGGGACCCCCGTCGTCGAGGACGGGCGGCTGGCCGGGATCGTAACCGAGGGGGATCTCATCTTCCAGGACGCCGAGATCAAAGCCCCGGGTTTCCTCGACATACTTGGGGGCGTCATCCCTCTGGGCAACTGGGACGAGTACCGCCAGGAGGCCTTGAAGAGCGCAGGGGTGACCGTGGGCGAGGTAATGACGAGGGAAGTATTTACGGTAGACCCGGACGCCTCGCTCGCCGAGGCCGCGACGATAATGGCCGAGGAGAGGGTGAAGATCGTACCCGTCGCCGAGGAGGGTAGGCTCCGTGGGGTCGTAACCCGCATGGACATCCTAACCCTCCACGTCCTGAACCCCAGACGGTAGAGAAGAACGTGGACGGCACCGGTGTTCGAACCCCGAGCCGTACCTGGGCCGAGATAGACCTGGGCGCCGTCCGCGACAATGTCCGCGCCCTCAAGCGTCGCGCGCGCGCCGCTCACCTTATGGCCGTGGTGAAGGCCGACGCCTACGGCCACGGCTCGGTCCCCGTCTCTCTCGCAGCGCTCGATGCCGGGGCTGACTTCCTGGCAGTCGTCACCGTCGAGGAGGGCGCAGAGCTGCGGCGCGCGGGGATAACAACCCCGATACTCGTCTTCACCGACCTCTTGCCCGACAAGCTGCCGCTCGCCGAGGAGTACCGCCTCGTGGTAACGGCCCACTCGCTCGCGAGCGCGAGGCGCATCGCTGCCCGCCCGAACCTCGAGGCCCATCTGAAGGTGAACACCGGGATGAACCGCTGGGGGGTCAGACCCTCCGAGGTGGGGGCGGCGAGCAGGATCCTGGGGTCCCAGCTCACCGGCGTCTACACCCACTTCGCCTCCGCCGACTGCGACGAGGAGGCGACGCTGCGCCAGATAGAGGCTTTCGAGGACGTGGTGGCCTCCCATCCGTTCGGCGGCGCGCTGGTGCACGCCGCGAACTCCGCGGCCACCCTCTGGTATCCCCGATCTCACTACGACTGCGTCCGTCCCGGCGTGGCGCTCTACGGCCTCCACCCGGAGGGAAGTGCGGGAGCCCCGACAGAGGAGGGACTCCGCCCGGCAATGGCGCTCAAGAGCTACGTCGCCGACGTGCGGCGGCTGGAGACGGGCGATAGGGTATCCTACGGGTTGACCTTCGAGGCCGAGGAGCCGATGTTCGCTGCGACGGTGCCGGTCGGATACGCCGAGGGGTACCGGCGGTCGCTCTCGGGGAGGGCGGAGGCCCTTATCCGGGGCCTCCGGCACCCCCTTTTGGGGAGGGTCACGATGGACGCCTGCGTCTTCGGGGCCGACGGGTCGGTCGAGGTCGGAGATGAGGTCGTGCTGATGGGCGAGCAGGACGGCGGGCGCGTGAGGGCCGAAGAGCTTGGCCTCTGGGCGGGCACGATAAATTACGAGGTGACGACAGGGGTGAACCCCAGGCGCGTCGAGAGGAGCTACGAGGATGTTCGAGGATCTTAACTGGAAGTGGGCCGCCAGGCGGGCGGCTGTGGTCATCGGGATCTACCTTGCGCTGCTCTACATCTTGAGCACGATCTACCCGGAGTCGTTCGGGCTCCAGAGCCGCGGCCAGATCGTCAGCCTGCTCATCAACGCCGTCTTCTTTTTCCTCAT
>DASZKL010000173.1:0-6316 GCA_035947015.1 Rubrobacteraceae bacterium | reverse complement strand
GTCGCTCGCGCTCGCCTACGTCGCGGCGCTGCGGGAGGCTTTCCTGCGGGAGCTCTCCGTCGGGGAGCACGTTCAGACGCCGGTGGGGACCGGAGAGGTCCGCTACATCTCTGAGGGCGGCGACAACGCCGCCGTAAAGCTCGACAACGGTTCGCGGCGCGAGGTGTGGCTACCGGTTGACGTTCTCTCCCGCGTGTCCTACCCGGACAACTTCGACCTGCGCGCCTCCTAGAACAGCCCCGGCTGCTATATTCACGGTTGCCTCCGGGTAAACAGGAGGTCGGAGCGAAGTCGACCGGGGCTGGTGCATGGAGGGTTCGAAGACGAGAACGCGCGTGATCTGCAACCCCTCCTCCGGCGGGGGAAGTTGCGAGCCCGACGAGGTGCGCGAGGCGCTCGCGGACTTCGACATCGAGTGGATCGACACCAAGGGAGCAGGGGACGCGCTCGAGGCAGCCGAGGGGTGGAGTGGCGGCCTGCTCATCGTCGTCGGTGGCGACGGCACCGTGAACGAGGTCATAAACGGCCTGGGAAGGGCTGGTTTCCCGAGAGACGTGACCCTGGCCGTCCTGCCCATGGGAACCGGTAACGACCTGGCCGCGACCCTCGCCATCCCCGACGAGCTCGAAGGAGCGCAGGAGACCATACGCAAGAACAGGGTCAGGACGTTCGACGTCGCCAGGGTCAGCTCCGAGGGCGTGGGCGAGCGGTTCTTTATCAACGTTTCGACCGGTGGATTTGGCGCGGAGACGTCGAGCCTGGCTGACGAAGAGATGAAGAGCCGGTGGGGCAAGCTGGCTTACTTTCGAGCCTCGCTGGAGAAAGCTCGCGACTTCGACGTGCGCGAGGTGAAGGTCGTGCTGGACGGAGATGAACACATGCTACGCGCGGTGAACGTGGCGG
Organism: Rubrobacteraceae bacterium; assembly: GCA_035947015.1. Lineage (GTDB taxonomy): Bacteria > Actinomycetota > Rubrobacteria > Rubrobacterales > Rubrobacteraceae > JALYGY01. The sequence continues at coordinate 5,413 of DASZKL010000173.1, read as the reverse complement.
TCGGTAACTGCCGCTACGCCGGCGGCGGCTGGCTCGCGGCACCGAGGGCCAACCCGGAGGACGGGCTCCTCGACCTCGTGGTCATCGAGGATGTCGGGCTCAAAGAGGCGCTCGAGCTCGCACCCGCGGCCCTCGCGAGGTCAGACTACCTAGATAGAGAGGGTGTCTTCTCTGCCAGGGCGAGGAAGATCCGGGTGGAGACCTGGCCCGGTGAGCTGGAGTTTACCGCCGACGGGGAACTCATAGGCGACGAGCCAGCCGACTTCGAGGTCATACCCCAAACCCAGAAGGTCGTTGTCGGCGATGGCTACGTCCCTGAGCCGGAGGAATAGAGGTGGAGGGCATAAAGGTGTTGCTCTTCGGGGCCGCCGCTGACCGCGCGGGGACCCGCGAGACGCAAGTTCGGGTCGGGGAGACGACGCTGGACGAGCTGTGGCCGCTGCTGGCGGAGCGGCATCCGGGCCTCTCCCCCATGCGCGACACTCTAGCCTTCGCCGTCAACGGCGAGTACGCCAGGGGGGATGCCCTCGTCGCCCCCGGCGACGAGGTCGCGGTGTTGCCGCCGGTCTCGGGGGGCTAGAGACGTGTTCGCCATCGTCCAGGCGCCGATAGATGTTGCGGCCCTCATCTCCGCAGTCCAGAGGCCGGACTGCGGCGCGATCTCCACCTTCGTCGGGACCACCAGGATAGACGAGTCCGAAGGAGCCTCGGTCGAGTACCTCGAGTACGAGGCGTACAGGCCGATGGCAGACGCGAAGCTGGAGGAGATCGGGGCAGAGATCATGGACCGCTGGGACGTGCGAGAAGTCTCCATAGTCCATCGCATCGGGAGGGTAGATCCCGGCGAGGCCAGCGTCGCCATAGTGGTCGCAGCCCCGCGGAGGGGTCCCGCATTCGAGGCGAGCCGGTATGCCATCGAACGGATCAAGGAGATAGTGCCCATCTGGAAGCGCGAGGTATGGTCGGACGGCTACATCTGGGTGGGGAGCCAGGTCGGCACCAGGGAGCCAGCCAACAGGTGAGCGCGGCGAAGCACCGTCCGCAGGGGAGGATGGACTTCGGCATCCGGGTCGGGGCGGTAGTCAAGCGCGATGGCGCCCTGCTTCTGGTGCGTCACCAGAAACCGGGTAGGGACCCGTACTGGGTGCTCCCTGGCGGCAGGCTCGAGCCGGGGGAGACGATACCTGAGTGCGCGGAGCGCGAGATCTCCGAGGAGACGGGGCTCGCGGCGCGGTTCTCCGGAGTGCTGTACGTGAGCGAGTTCCTGCGAGAGGGACGCCACACCGTGGACGTCACGGTGAGGATGGCGCCCGTAGGAGACGGGGAGGCCGAGCTAGGGAGCGATCCGGAGGTCGCGCCGGGCTCGGAGCCCACCCTGAGGGAGCTGCGCTGGGTCGAGGCAGACGAGCTGCGGGAGATCGAGCTGCTTCCTGGCTGGATCAAAGACCGACTGCTCGCAGACGCGGCCGACGGCTGGCCTGCAGGTAGGATCTATCTTGGGAACAGAGATTAGCGATCCCCAGCAAGCGCTGCTCGGGGTCGTCGCCCTGAACGTCGCGCTCGTCGCGCTAACGGTCGGCGCTTTCTGGGCCGGGATCTTCGTGGCGCGGAGCGTCGGGCGGACGCCGGGCTACTCCCTGGCACCTCTCGGCTTCTCGCGGCCGCGGGGCGGGCTCTTCATCGGGGCTGTCGTCGGCGTCCTGAGCGGACTGGGGGCACTGCTCATAAGCATGCTCGTGAATCCGGCTAGCGCCTTCGTCCTCGACCGCCTCGGCTACTCCACCGAGTCAACGGTGCAGCAGCCGTTCATGCTGGCACTCGAAAGCTGGGTGCGGGAGAGCCCGGCCGTGGCCATACCGGCGATAGTGCTGGTGGTGATCATCTTCGGTCCCGCCGTCGAGGAGCTGGTCTTCAGGGGTGCGATCTTCAACGGCCTCTTTCGGCTGGGCAGGCTGGTCTCCGCGCACTCCTTCGGGGAGAACAACTCCGCGAGGAGGGTTTCGTTCGCACTCTCCGCGTTGGTCTCGTCGGGGATCTTCGCCCTGCTGCACCTGGAGCCGGTCCTGTTGCCGGCGATCCTGATCCTGGCCGTGATCCTGTGCGCGCTATTCGAGCGAACCGGAAGCCTGCTGCCGCCGTTCTTGGCCCACGCGACGTTCAACTCCTTCGCCGTGATCCTCATAGTCTTGAGCGGGCTCGACGCTCTGGACCTACCGCCCGTTTAGCATTTCAGCACTTCAGCACGCTGGCTTCGCCAGCTTGTCAGCACGGCGCTTCGCGCCTTATCAGCACACTCGGGCCTTACAAGAAGGCCCTCGCTTGTCGGCATTTCAGCTTGCACATCAGCTCAATTACTACCCGGTCGCACTTGACGCGCGGAAGCAAAGAACCGCGTTAGCTGACTAGCTGAGAAGCCACCCGCAGGGTGGCGTGCTGAAAGTCCCCTAAGGGGACGTGCTGACAAGCGGAGGCGAAGCCAGCGTGCTGACAAGTCGCCGACCGGAGGGGAGGCGACGTGCTGACTAGCTACCCACGTAGCGGGCTCTGGGACGTATGAGCGAGCCGCTCTCGTACTGTTCTATGGCGTGGCCGATCCAACCCACCGTCCTCCCCAGGGCGAAGAGCGAGACGGCGGCTCGCGGCGGCAACCCCAGCGTCCGCGCCAGCGTCACGAGACCGAAGTCCACGGTGGGCCGCTCCCCCACGAGCTCGAGGGCCTCCTCGGCGACCGCGGCGGAGTGCGCGACGGCAGACGAGTCGGGGTACGCTTGGGATGTGAGCCGCAGCAGCGCCGCGCCGCGCGGGTCGCCCCCGGGGTAGAGCGAGTGCCCGAAACCAGGGATCCCCTCCCCACGCCTGAGGCGGCCGGAGATCGCCTGCCGCGCGTCGCCGACGCCCTCTACCTCCCTCATGAACGCCTCGACTAGCTCGGTCTGTCCGCCGTGCTTCACGCCACCCATCGCCGAGAGGGCGGCGATCACAACGGCGTACGGCGTGGCCTCGGAGGAAGCTACGCAGCGCGCTACGAAGGTCGAGACGGGCAGCTCGTGGTCGGCACAAAGGACGAGCGCCGAGTCGAGAAGAGCCATTGCTCCCGGGTCGCGCGGGCTCCAACCGCGCCCCAGCGTCTCTGCTATGCCCCGAGCGCTCTGCCCTGCGGCGACGCTCGCCATCAGGCGAAGAATTCGGGCGCCCGCTCGCGCCACGGCCGCGGGACGCAGGTCGAAGGCGGCAAGATCCTCGGCGCCGGCCAGTGAGAGCAGGACTTGAAATGCTTCGATAGACGCCAGGCCGCTCCCGAGGGCGACCCGAACGGGCGACGAGAGCTCCGGTAATTCGGGGGGGAAGAGCTCCGCGCTCCTCGACGGCTCTCCCGTCCAGATGAGGGCCGCAACCTCCTCGATGGTGCTCCCTGCGGCCAGGGCGATGACATCCCGCCCCCTGTAATAGAGCCCGTCGTCGGTTATGAGCGTGATAGCGGGCCCCATGATCGGCGTGCCCCAGTGCAGGGCGCCCTCGACCACCCGGTCGGGATTCCGCCTCCGCTCCTTTCGCTCCTTGAGCCTGCGCACGTCCTCGGTACGATAGCGTCTGCTCCGCCCACCACCGGCCTCCGAGCGGATCATGCCCCGGCTCACGTAGGCATACAACGTCGCGAGACTGATCCCCAACTCCTCAGCCGCCCGCCGCGCCGTGAGATAACGCTCCTCCCCCACCCCCTCGCCTCCTTCGTGATCAGATCTCCCCACCCCGACGGTAACATATATTGATGTAAGAATCAATATTGATAGATACCGTACAGTTATCTACAATCGGAGCTAGGACGAGGGCACTATGAGAGGAAGGGGTGCGATGGTGTTCAAGAGGAACAGATCCGAGGCTCCGCGGCGCGAGCGGGACGGGCTCGTCTCGCCCGTCCTCCTCAAGGCGGGAGACCCTCCCGGGACCCGGCTGACGGTCACCTGGGTGGACATCGGTCCTGGATCCGGGCAGATCCCGCACAGCCACGTTCCGGAGCAGGTCTACGTCGTAGTGAGGGGAAGGGGGAAGATGAAGGTCGGCGAGGAGGAGCGGCTGGTGGTGGAGGGGGATCTCATCCACATACCCTCCGAAACCCCGCACGGCATCGAGAACCTCTCAGATGACGTTCTCACATACGTCTCGGCGGCTACCCCAGCCCTCGATTGGGAGGCGTTCTACCACGCGGCCCCCGGATATGACCCAGAAAGAGAGCGTACGGATGAACGATAGGCGTCAAACTACCTTCGTGCCTGGCCTCGAGGGAGTGATCGCCACCGAGACCCGCCTGAGCGGCGTCGACGGTGAAGCCGGGGCCCTGATCATCGCCGGCTTTCCCGTCGAGGAGCTGGCGAGCCGGGCCTCCTTCGAGGAGACGGTCTACCTGCTGTGGCACGGTGCCCTGCCAGGTTCTGAACAACTGGAGACCTTCAGGGAGGAGCTCGCTGGACGGAGAGCGCTGTCGGGAACCGTGCTCGACCTGCTAGGGGCAGCTGCGGCAGAGAGAGCACCCGCGATGGACGCCTTGCGCATGGCGGCTGGCGCCATCGGCCTCGGTGTCCCCGACGACCCTTACGCCGAAGCGCTCGCGATGGTGGCGAGCTTGCCCACCATCGCGGCCGCGTACTGGCGATTGCTCGGTGGGGTGCATCCCGTGGAGCCGGATCCGGAGCTTGGCCACGCCGCCAACTACCTGTACATGATCAGCGGGGAGAGGCCGGGTGCGGAGTCCGTCCGTGCCCTTGAGACGTACCTCAACGCCGCGTCGGACCACGGCATGAACGCCTCAACCTTCGCCGCGAGGGTCATCGTCTCGACGCGCTCGGACATCGTCTCTGCGATAGTTGGTGCGATCGGCGCGCTCAAGGGGCCCCTGCACGGGGGCGCCCCCGGGCCTGCGCTCGACGTGGTCTTCGAGATCGGGGATCCGAGCCGGGCAGAGCCCATCCTGCGGGAGAGACTCGAGAGCGGCGAGCGCCTCATGGGCTTCGGCCACCGCATCTACAGGGTCCGCGATCCCCGCGCCGACGTGCTCGCCTCGGCTGCGGAACGCCTCTACGCCACCGATGGGGACGGAGACCTCTACGAGCTGGCGCTGGAGGTCGAGAAGACCGCGCTGAGACTGCTCGCCGAGTACAAGCCGGGCCGGGATCTGCAGACCAACGTCGAGTTCTACACCGCGCTCCTGCTGCACGGGCTCGGCCTGCCTACGCAGCTCTTCACCCCAACCTTCGCCGCATCGAGGGTCGCGGGCTGGACGGCGCACTGCTTCGAGCAACAGGCGCTGGACCGTATCATCAGGCCGCAGTCTGCCTACGTGGGGCCGGGAGGGGACAGGCGCTGGATGCCGCTCGAAGAGCGTTGACGAGGCAAGAAAACGGACCCCCGGAACTGT
>DASZKL010000172.1:0-2644 GCA_035947015.1 Rubrobacteraceae bacterium | reverse complement strand
TTGGCGAGCCGCACGTTCACCGGCCCCATGCTCCGCGCCCCGCTCCACGTCGCGCAGCACAGCGGAAGCCCGCACGAATCGCAGCCGCCCACGTCCCCCGACCGCTCTATAAAGCGGAACCGCCGGAGTACTACCCTGGCGCCGTAGGCGCGCTCGAGTCCGGCCTGGACGGGACCGAGATCCAGCTCCTTCTCGTCGGTCTGGTACTTGACCTCGACGTAGTTGCCGTCCAGAGAGACGTCGCAGCCGATGAAGTGGACATTCTCTATCGCATAATCCCGGGCAAGCTTCTGGGCCTCCATGCGGATCTCGCGCCCCAGCTCCCTGTGCTCTTCCTCCTCCCGCGCATCTTCTTCCGTGAGGATCCGGAGTATGTCGTAAGGTTGCGTGTACGGCTCGCGGCGTCTCGGCGTAAGCGCGACGCGCCCTACGAACTCCCCGACCTCGGTCGCGAGGACTACCTTGTAGCCCACCCTGAGGTCGAGGTCCCTGGCGTAGCAGAGCCTCGGGGTTGCCCACCCCGGGATGCGGACGTCAACGAGCCGCGGGAGGGTTCGAGTACTCTCTGCCGTATCCGCGATAACGCAACCTCCAGGATCGCTTCTGGAGAAACATTATACGCAAGGGCCGCTCGCGCTTCCCCTAGTACAAGGGCGGCCCCCGCCCAATCGGCCTCCGGGTACTCTTCTATCCTGCGCCGGAGCTGCTCTACTCGATCCACGTTGGCGACGAGTTCCGGCGCCCCGACCTCGATCGACGCCGCGTCCCGGTATATCAGCGCGAGTAGCTCCAGAGCCTCGCGCACCGCGCCGTCCCGCGCCGCCCGACCGGCGCGCTTCGCTCCCTCCCTGGCGCGTCGATCCGGCTCCTCGAAGCCCTCCAGGAAAGCAGCCTCCTTCGCAGCGCCAACGGCCTCGGCCCGCGCAACTATCTCCCCGACGACCCGGCTGCGCTCCTCGAAGTCCCTCTGGAGGGAGAAACCCGCCTCGAAGATCGACTCCCGCAGCTCTCTGAGCTCCGGCTCTTGCGCGTACCGCAGCGAGAGCCCGACGCTCCCCCGGCCAAGGGCTGCTGCGAGCCCCGGCTCCTCTACACCGCGCTCCGCGAGGAACCTCGTCACCGCGCTCGTCGGGACGGGGTTGAAACGCATAGCCTGAGCGCGGGAGAGGATCGTGGGCAACACGCCCTCGCGCGAAGCCGCCAGCAGGACGAAGACCGCCTTCCCCTCAGGCTCCTCTAGCGTCTTCAACAGGGCGTTCGCCGCCTGAACGTTCAACGTGTCAGCCTCGAGGATGAACACCCGCCGCGCCCCCTCGAACGGCTGGCTCGCCGCGAGACGCACTATCTCCCTCACCTGCCCGATCGTCGTGAAGGCGCCCTCGGGCTCTATCTCCGAGAGGTCAGGGTGCAGCCCGCGCCGCGCCCTATCCTCCGCGCCTGCCTCTCCGCCTGCAACCAGTGCCGCCCCGAACCTCCGCGCCACCGTCCGCTTGCCCACCCCCGGCGGTCCGTAGAAAAGGTAGGCGTGGGTGACCACCCCGCTCTCCAGAGCCCTCTCGAGCTGCCGCAGCGTCGCCTCGTTACCGATTATGCCGCTAAACGTCTCCATCAAGCCTCACCGGCGAGTATATTGCAGCCTCCGGATCTCCCCCACCACGAGTTCGGCAAGTTCCTCCGGCGAGCGGCTCGCGTCGAGAACCTCGATCCGCTCCGGCTCCAGATGCGCCAGCCCCTCGAAGCCTTCCTCGACGCGCCGCATGAACTCGGCGCCGACCTTCTCGATCCTGTCGAGCGACGCCCCGATGGCGCGCGCGCGACGCTCCCGCTCAGCCGCGTCGAGGCGCAGATAAAAGGTCTTGTCCGGCATCACGGTCCCGGCGGCCCGGGCGTTCAGCTCGCGCACGGCCTCCACCCCGAGACCCCTGCCGAAGCCCTGGTAGGCAAGGCTCGAGTCGACGTACCGCTCGCAGATGACGTTCTCGCCGCGCTTCAGGCGCGGCAGTATACCCCTGCGCGCGTGATCCACCCTGGCCGCCGCGTAGAGGTACGCCTCGGTCCAGGCATCCATCTCGATCCCCGGGTCGAGCACCAGTTCCCTGATGCGCTCGGCGACAGGGGTGCCCCCGGGTTCTCGCGTGAAGTGTGTCGGAGGATCCCAATCCGCGAGGAGCCGCTCGAGGGCACGCACCAGGGTAGATTTGCCGGAGAAATCCAGACCCTCGATCGTTACGAAGATGCCCCGCGAGATCGGCCGTCCCTAGGCTGCGGCGCGACGGAGCGCGTGGCGTTCGGCCGCCAAGACGTGAGCCTCGAAGAGCCTCTGGTGCTCGGGGCCTGAGCCGCGCATCGCCTCGGCGTGCCACTGCACCCCGATCACCCACCGCTTCGACAGGTCGCTCGACTCGACCGCCTCTATCACCCCGTCTGGAGAGCAGGCGACCGCGACGAGGCCGGAAGCCAGGTCCTTTATCGCCTGGTGGTGATAGGAGTTGACCTTGAGCCCGTCGGCACCCATGATCCCGGCGACCTTCGAACCGCCATCCACCTCGACCTCGTGCGTCGGCTGCCACTTGGGCGTCTCCTGGCGGTGCCCGAGCAAGACCATGTGATCCATCTGCGAAGGGAGATCCTGATACAACGTTCC
>DASZKL010000171.1:0-2505 GCA_035947015.1 Rubrobacteraceae bacterium | reverse complement strand
CTTCGAGGAGCCCAAGTTCTACGAGTTCCTGCCGGAGACCGGGGCGGAGGTAATCAGTTGACCAACCAGCTCGAGGAGGTCCATGACCAAGATAGCGTTTATCGGCGCCGGTAGCGTCGAGTTCACCAAGCACCTGCTGACCGACATCTTCATGTTCTCTGACCTGCAGGGGGTCACGATCTCGCTGCACGACATCGACCCCGAGCGGCTCGAGACCGCAGGAATGATGGCCCGTTGGACCTCCGATCAACTCGAGGCCGGAGCTAAGGTCGAGGAGCACCTGGACCGGCGCCCCGCCATCGACGGGGCGGATTTCGTCATCATCATGGTGCAGATCGGGATGCACGAGGCGACGCTCCTGGACTTCGAGATCCCGCGCAGGTACGGACTGAAGCAGACTATCGCCGACTCGATGGGCATCGGCGGCGTCTTCCGGGGCCTGCGCACCATACCCTTCGTGCTCGAGCTCGCCCGGGAGATGGAGGAGCTGTGCCCGCGCGCCCTGCTCCTGAACTACACCAACCCGATGAGTATTTTGATGGAAGCCCTCTACACGGCGCATCCTGAGATTAAGAGCGTCGGACTCTGTCACAGCGTCCCGTACACGGCGCGCGAGATCGCCTCCTACATCGGTGTGGACAACGAGGAGCTCCTCTACGAGTGTGCGGGAATAAACCACATCGCATGGATGACCCGACTGGAGGTAGATGGTGAGGATGCCTACCCGCGCCTGTTCGAGGCGATGGAGGTCCCCGAAATCTACGCCAGGGACAAGGTGCGCTTCGAGTTGATGCGGCGCTTGGGTTACTTCGTTACGGAGTCGAGCGAACACAACGCTGAGTACACTCCGTACTTTCTCAGGGACGACGCCCTGATCGAGCGGTTCGACGTACCCGTGGACGACTACGTTCGCCGCAGCGAAAGGAACCTCCTCAGATACGGCGAGATCAGGCGCAAACTCCTCGCCGGTGACTCCTTTGCGCTCGAACGCAGCGTAGAATACGGGTCGCTCATCATCCACTCGTTGGTAACGGGCCAGTCGCGTACGATCTACGGCAACGTCGAGAACACCAACCTCGTCACCAATCTTCCCAAAGGATGTTGCGTCGAGGTGCCGATCCTGGTTGACGAGGCGGGTCTGCGTCCCTGCTACTTTGGCGACCTCCCACCGCAGCTGGCCGCGACCTGCGCCCCTCACACGGCGGTCCAGAACCTCGCGGTTCGCGCCGCCCTCGAAGGTGAGCGCGACCACGTCTATCACGCCGTGATGCTCGACCGGCACGCCCCGAGCGTGCTCTCTCTGGACGAGATGGCCGCAATGGTAGACGAGCTGATCGAAGCCCACGGCGACGCCCTGCCCGAGAGCCTCCGGGCCCAGAAGAGCAGGTGAGACGCTAGAGGTACGCACCCCCGCGCTCCCGACGGCGAGGATCGAAGATCATGCCCCATACAACCTCGCCGATGCGCGAGGGGATACTCGGAGAGCGAAGTTATTGTGCTCTCTGTTACTCGTCCGCGACCTGTTTAATACCGGCTTTTGCAGGGTATTCTCATGGTACAGCTTCGAGGAAGCTATCGAAGGGAGAGTATCGTGGCTAACGAGCTACAGGGCAAGAAGATCGCCTTTCTCGTCGCCCCCGAGGGCGCGGAGCAGGTCGAGTTGGTAGAGCCGTGGGAGGCGGTGAAGAGCGCCGGTGGAACCCCGGAGCTTCTCTCCACCGACTCTGGCGAGGTTCAGGCCTTCAACCACCTCGACAAGGGGGACACGTTCCCCGTAGACAGGGTCGTCTCCGAGGCCAGCGCCTCCGACTACGACGGGCTTGTGCTACCGGGGGGCGTCGCCAACCCCGACTTCTTGAGGATGGATGATGACGCCGTCGGCTTCATCCGCGGCTTCTTCGAGCAGGGCAAACCGGTAGGCGTGATCTGCCACGGCCCGTGGACGCTCGTCGAGGCCGACGTGCTGCGCGGCAGGACGATCACCTCCTGGCCGAGCCTGCAGACCGATATCCGCAACGCCGGGGGCACGTGGGTGGACGAGGAGGTCGTCACCAACGCGGGCCTCGTATCCAGCCGCAAGCCCGACGACCTGGAGGCCTTCTGCGCCAAGATCGTCGAGGAGTTCGCCGAGGGCGTGCACGACGAGCAGAGGCAGAGCGCCTAGAGCTTCGGACGCCTCGGCGCAAAATAGAACTAACCATCGGGCCCCGGGTGACCGGGGCCCTTTACGTGCCGTGGTTTTACGCCATTTCGGAAAGGGTAAGAAACGGGGCTAGGCAAAAGCAAACTTATCGGGAGGAAAGAATGCCGCAGCGGGTCGAAGGAAGCATAGAGGTCGAAGCCCCGGTTCAGCAGGTCTACGAGTACTGGAAGACCCTCGAGAACCTGCCGCAGTTCATGACCAACGTCGAGGAAGTACGCTCTACGGGGCCTGACACCACGCACTGGACGGTCAAGGGTCCCATAGGCACCAGCCTCGAGTTCGACGCCAGGACAACGCAGGAC
>DASZKL010000170.1:0-4248 GCA_035947015.1 Rubrobacteraceae bacterium | reverse complement strand
GAGAAGAGCGCCATCGTAGAGGGGGTGCGCGACGCCCTGCTGGAGCGCGAGGAGGTCATCGGCGAGGCGATAGAGAAGCTCTTCGCCGAGCTGGAGGCCCGCGAAGAGCGTCAGGGCTCAGGGGTCGTCTGAAACCACCTTTCTCACCGTAGAGAGCCCGACCCGCAGACGCCTAAGGGCTTCTCGCGCCGCGGGCGCGTTCCAGCAGGCCGGAGACCTCGTCGCCCGGTTCGCGGGTCGCGACGCTGATCTCGGCTTCGGGCAGGATCTCCTGCAAGCGCCGCTCGAGGGCCCGGGCGCCGTCGAGGTCGGTGTTCTGCAGCGCCACGGCGAACTCGGAAGAGGTCGGCAGGGTTGTGAGCTCTGCGGTGCGCAGGGCGCCGAGCAACCGGCTGGTCGTCTCGGGGTCCAGCCCGCCTTCGACGCGGACGACCAGCACGCTCAGGGGGAGGTCGAACTCGGCGGACAACGCCATCTCCTCCTCCAGGGCTCGCTCGAAGAACTTCAGAGACAGAGGCACTTTCTTACGGCGCTTCCCCATGGCCGATCTAGTATACGACGGCTTTCGGCACCCTTCGAACCCCTTGGGGAGACGGCAGACCGCGCGTATAATCCTCGCGTGGCCGAGAGCGTGGACGTGCAGGGCAGGATCGAGAAGCTGCGCGAGCAGATCCGCTACCACAACCGACGCTACCACGTGGAGGACGCGCCGGAGATCTCCGACGCAGAGTACGACGCCCTCTACAACGAGCTCGAGAGCCTCGAGGCCGACCACCCAGAGCTCGTCACCCCCGACTCCCCTACCCAGCGCGTGGGCGGAGAGCCGCTCGAGGGGTTCGAGGAGGTTCGTCACTCGGTACCCATGCTCTCTCTGGCCAACGCCCGCAAGACCGAGGATCTCGTAGAGTGGGACGCGCGCGTGCGGCGCCTCCTGGGGCCCGACGAAGAACCTCGCTACGTCACGGAGCTCAAGATCGACGGCCTCGCGGTCTCGTTACTCTACGAGAACGGGAGGTTCACGCGGGGCGCCACGCGGGGCAACGGTATGGTCGGCGAGGACGTGACCCAGAACCTCCGCACCGTGCGCGCCATACCCGAGAGGCTCTGGGACGAGCCGCCCGAGAGGTTGGAGCCGCGGGGCGAGGTGTACATGACGCTCGAGAACTTCGAGGCGCTCAACCGAAGACAGGAGGCGGCGGGGAAGCCGCCCTTCGCCAACCCGCGTAACGCCGCCGCGGGGGCCATCCGGCAGCTTGACCCCAGGATCACGGCCACGAGACCCCTGACCATCTTCCTCTACGGCGTCGGCGAGGGCGGCGAAGTGTACGAGAGCCACTCCGCGATGCTCGACGCCCTCAAAGGCTATGGACTGCGGGCGAACCCTTATCGGGTACACGACTCGATAGAGACCGTCATCGAGGAGTGCGAGCGACGGGCCGCCGAGCGGGAGTCGCTACCCTACCAGATCGACGGCGTGGTCGTGAAGGTGGACTCGCGGGAGCAGCAGCGTCTTCTCGGAACCGTAGCCAGAGCGCCGCGCTGGGCGATAGCGTACAAGTTCGAGCCGCTCGCTGGCCGCACCCGCCTCAACGACATCATCGTCAAAGTCGGTCGCACCGGTGCTCTGACGCCGCAGGCGCTGCTCGAGCCGGTGAACATCGGCGGGGTGACGATAGCGCGCGCCACGCTGCACAACGAGGACTACATAAAGGAGAAGGGCATCCTTATCGGGGACACCGTAGTTGTCGAGCGGGCCGGGGATGTGATCCCGCAGGTCGTCCGTCCCGTTCCCGAGGAGCGCGCCGGCGACGAGTATGTCTTCGAGATGCCAAAGGTCTGTCCCGTCTGCGGGGAGCCGGTCTCTCGCCCAGAGGGCGAGGCCGTGACCCGCTGCGTGAACGCGCGCTGCCCGGCGCAGGCGCTGGAGCATATCATCCACTGGGCTTCGAAAGGAGCCATGGACATAGAGGGCCTCGGCGAGAAGGTCGCGACGCGCTTCTTCGACCTCGGCCTCATAAAGGATGCAGCTGACATCTACCACCTGAAAGCCGAGCAGATAAGCCCGCTCGATGGCTTCGGCGAGAAGAGCGCTGAGAACCTGATCTCGGCCATCGAGAGGAGCAAGGAGCAACCCTTCGCCCGCGTACTCTATGCGCTTGGGATCAGGCACGTCGGCTCCGTGACGGCCGAGCTCATAGCCGGGAGGTTTGGCGGGGAGGACCTCCTGCGCGGCGTCGGCGTGGAGCGGCTCACCGAGATAAGCGGGGTCGGCGAGGTCGTGGCGAGGGCTGTAGTGGAGTATTTCGACCTCGAAGACAACCGCGACCTCGTCGGGCGCCTGGTGGAGGCCGGGCTGAATTACGAGCGGGAGGAGATCAGAGCCTCCGAGGGGCCGCTCGCGGGCAAGAGGGTAGTCATAACCGGGGTCTTGAGCAAACCGCGCGACCACTTCATCGAGAGGCTCGAGGGCGCGGGCGGTACGTTCACCTCCTCTGTCAGCAAGAACACAGACTACGTGCTCGCCGGCGAGGAGGCCGGTTCCAAGCTGGAGCGGGCGAGGGATCTGGGCGTCCCTGTGATCGATGAGGCTGGCTTCGAAGAGCTTCTCCAGGAGGAGTAGGGAATTGCACTACCCCCTATCTCCCTGTCTTACAGGCTTCGAGAGGTAGAGGAGCCAGGCGGCCGGCGGGCCGAGAAGGAAGATCGCGTGGTAGCTCGCCAGGCGCCAGATCAGGAGCGCGGCGGCCACGCCCCCACCCGCGCCGACGCTCAACCCAAGGGCCGCCTCCACGAAGCCCGATCCCCCTGGCGTGGGGAAGATGTGCGCGACGAGGGTGATGCTGTTGAGGATCGCAAGCGTCGCGAGCAGGCCGGTGGCGACACCGTAGAGCTCAAGGAGCAACCAGAAGAGCACGAAGCTGCCTATCCAGCCCGCGGCGACCACCACGTTCAGCGCGAGCCAGGTCGAGGCTGGCATGCTCTTGAAGGCCCTCGCGCTGCGGTAATAGTCGCGCGCGAACCTGCGCAGCCGGGAGGCGAATCGTGCCATAGAGTGCCACCTCGCTACGGCGAGGATAAGCCGCACCACAGGGCGGGGATAGCGGGAAAGGAAGACGGCGCCGGCAATCGCGAGGGCCGCCGTCACGAACGCCGCGAACTCCGAGCCAGACGGGAGCCTGAGGGTGTCCGCGTAGATCAGGTACCCAAGGCTCAGCGGCACCGACCAGGCGAAGAAGATCATGTCGAAGACAAGGACCTGGATCGCGATGCCGACGCTCTTCCCGAACGGTACGCCGAGGCGCCTGAGCGCGACGGCGGTGGCCGGGCCGACGGCCGCGTTGCCCGGGGTTACGGACGCCACGAACATCGAGGTGAGGTGCACCAGGACGGCAGAGCGGAAGGGGAGCGGGATCTTCTGGTTTCGGCACAGGAGCCAGACCCTCGCAGGGTCCATGACGAACCACTCCGCGACAAACGCGATAACGCAGAGCGCGATGACGAGAGAGCTGGGCTCCCGCACCCTGTAGCTCTCGAGCTCGAAGATCTCGTCTCCGGCGACCAGGTAGAGCCCTGCGAAGCCGAGTGCGAGGCTGAAGCCGAAGACCGCGAGTACCCGCGCTAGGGCGGCCGGGTTTTCCCCCGACTCTCTACGCGCCGGTTTCGTCGACTCTGGCATAGCGGACGATGTGGTGCGCGAGCCGTTCGGTGGCGGCCGCCAGCTCCATCTCCCTACAACGCCGGGCGACCTCTTCGAGCAGCGCCGGGTCCGCGGCGTACCGCTTCACCTCCTCGAGGAGCATCCTCCGGGTCTTGACGTGACGTCCAAGGCGCTGGTCTTCGACGAACCGCGCCACCCCGACCTCGTTGAGCCCTGCATATCCGGTAACGAGCGCGGGGCGGCCGACCACGAGGGCCTCGTAGACCGAAGCCGGCCCCGCCTTGCCGACGAAGACGTCGCTCGCCGCCAGGTAGGTGGCCATGTTCTCGACGAAGCCCTCGATCCTGAGCCTGCTCATCCTCAGCGCTTTCAGTTCCTTTTTCAGGGCCTCGTTCCTGCCAGCGATGACGACAACCTGCGGGGAGACGTCAGAGCCCAGCAGGGCTCGCACGAGCGCGCGCTGGTTCCTCTCCACCCCCTCACCGCCGGAAGAGATCAGACAAGTAAAGCGGTCTTCGAGCCCAAGGCGTGCGCGGGCCTCGGTCTTGGAAGGCACATTGAGGAAGGCCTGGCGCACCGGGTAGCAGAAG
>DASZKL010000169.1:0-7600 GCA_035947015.1 Rubrobacteraceae bacterium | reverse complement strand
CCTGAACGGCGAGGTGGTGCGCCGCGGGCGCGAGTATGACGTTGAGACGCCGCTCAACTTCGCCATCTACGCCGCACTGCGACCGTACGTCGACGGCACGCCCGTCTTGCCGTGATCTCTGAGCGACTCACCGCCAACGCCGGCGCGTTCGTCGCCGCGGTGTTGTTCGGCAGCTCGGTCGTGGCCGTTCGCGTCGCGGTGCAGGAAGTTCCCCCTTTGAGCCTCGCCGTCCTGCGCTTCGGCCAGGGCGGGTTGCTGTTGGTGTTCGT
This sequence comes from Rubrobacteraceae bacterium, assembly GCA_035947015.1. GTDB lineage: Bacteria > Actinomycetota > Rubrobacteria > Rubrobacterales > Rubrobacteraceae > JALYGY01. Next base: position 7,331 of record DASZKL010000169.1, on the reverse strand, counting down.
GCTCCTGCTCGTCGGTGCGCGGGAGCAGCTGCGCGTTAAGTGGCACGACCTGCCACTGCTCATACTTCTCGGAGCCGTCTTGTTCACCGTCTTCCCTGTGACCTTCAACGCGAGCCTGCGCCTAATCGAGGCCTCTCGCGGAGCCTTGATCTTGGCGACTATACCCTTGTGGAGCGCACTGCTGGCTCGGATAGCCCGAAGCGAGCGTTTGGCGCCTCGACAGTTGGTTGGGGTCTTCCTCTCTTTAGGAGGCGTGGCCTTAGCGCTCGCCGAACGCGGGTTGGGTTTGCAGGGCGGCTTAGGAAGCCTAGTGGGGGACGGGCTCATGCTTGTTACCGCGCTGTGTGGTGCGGTATACGCCGTCCTGGCCCAGCGGGCCTTCGCCCGTTACAGTGCGCTGACTGTCACGACGTACGCGATGGTGCTCGGCACGCTGCTCCTTTTGCCGGCCGCGCAGGTCGAGGGCTTGGTCGGAGTACTCCCACAGCTAGGTCTGCAGACGGTGGTGTTACTTGTGTTCTTGGGAGTTTTCGGTGGAGCGCTCGGCTTCTTCCTGTGGACGTTCGCCCTGACCCGGCTAACGCCTACGCAGGTCGCTGTGTACATCAACTTGAATCCACTCGTAGCGATGGTGCTAGCAGCAGCGCTCCTAGCAGAACGTCTCACGATCATATTCGTAGCGGGCTTTGGTGCGGTGGTGCTGGGGGTGCTTTTGGTTAACTGGCCGAAGCGGACCAGAGGAAGCGCCCGTCGATCGTAGTCGTGAAGGTTACAAATCCCCCAATTTCATAGAACGCCGGGGCTCGGGTTCCGCGCTCTGCTGACCGCCAGTGGTGACAAGCGAGTGGACCTGGTGAGAGCTTAGAGGGAGAACGGTCGGCGGGCGAGGGTCCGCGCCCTGCTAACTGAAGGAGTCTCAGCCATTCGAGCTCTGTTTCCGCGCGATGCTAACCGAGGACAGCATCGAGCGAATAGAATTGGAAAGAGCCTGAGGAAAAAGATCCAATACTCACTGCAGATTCATCGCGGATTCATCAGCGCATACTACAGTCGTGCTTTAACAGCTATGTGCGCGATCGCTTTAGGGAGTTGCGTGTTGGAAAGGCGACAGTCTGGTCATGAGCTGAGATGACGTCAGGATACGCTAAGCACCGTCTTTGCTTGTGGTGGACGTTGAGGAAGGGCCGAGGCGCAGTGAGGGCCGTGTCCTCGTACTCTGGTGCTTTGGCACTAGGAGTCAGCTGGTCAGGACCTTGGGAGGCCGACGTATGAGGAAGAAGGAGAAGATCGGGCCGCTCTCCGTCCACGCGATAGCGGGCACCTACGTAGTGCTGCTCGGCATCGATATGGAGGAGGATGCGAGCCGCGGGGTGCTTGGCTTCGCGATCGAGCGGATCGACCACACCGAGGATGAGCGCTACTGGCTCAAGGGGCTAAAGACCTTTCAGGAGACCGATCCCGGCGTGCCTGGGCTGCTGGTCTCGACGCTAGAGCACCCGTTCCAGTCTTTCCTCTGGGGAGACTACACTGCCAAGACACGTCACTCCTACACCTACCGTGTGGTGGCGATGCGGGGCAAGCCGAAGAAGCTCGAGCAGAGCGAGGAGGTCGAGGTCCGGGTAGACACCGAGGACGATGCCGCAGAGAAGCATGCGGTGTTCTTCAACCGTGGCGTGGCGGGCTCGCAGGCCTACTCGCGCAAGTTCGGCGACAAGGCTCCAGACGACGTGCCCGGTGGCGAGGCCTGGAGGTGGCTCTCGCGTGGTCTTGAGAAAGCCCTCCTCGATTTCATCGGCCAGGCGCAGGGGGAGCGCTACGCGCTGAGGGCAGCCCTCTACGAGTTCCATTATGAGCCGGTGTTGGAGAGGTTCGGGACGGTGCACGACAGCGGGGCGGACGTCAAGATCGTCTACGACGCCCGCGCGACGAGCTCCAAGAACAACCCGGCCGAGGCGAACCGTGGGGCGATCGCAAACACGGGGATCGAGGCTCTCGTCATTGCCCGCAGGGCGACCCCGAGCTACATCGCCCACAACAAGTTCGTGGTGCTGCTTGAGGACGGAGAGCCGCGCCAGGTGTGGACGGGCTCGACCAACATAACCGCCGGGGGCATCTTCGGCCACTCCAACGTCGGACACGTGGTGCGCGACCCGGCCGTGGCTGCCAAGTACCTCTCCTACTGGGAGGAGCTCAGGGACGACCCTGAGGCAGCAGACCTGCGCCCGCCGGTAGAGGCACAGACGCCGGTACCGGAAGGGCCGCCCGAGGCGGACAAGACTACGGTTCTGTTCAGCCCGCGCTCCTCTTTGCGGGCGCTCGAGTGGTACGCAGATAGGATGGACCAAGCGACAACATCCGTCTTCCTCACGGCGGCCTTCGGGATCAGCGAGCCCATCGAGCGGGTGCTGGAGGAGGACAAGGACTACCTCCGCTACGTGCTGCTCGAGAAGGAGGATGAGGATATGGAGGTCCTAAGCCGCGCCCCGGACAACCGCTTTGCCGTGGGCGCAAAGTACGGCGACACTCTGCTAGGGAACATGCTAGCGGAGCGGCTGACGGGGCTGAACAGAAACGTCCTCTACGTCCACACCAAGTATGCACTCGTCGACCCCTTGGGCAATGACCCGGTCGTCATCACGGGATCTGCCAACTTCAGCGAACCCTCCACCAAGAACAACGACGAGAACATGCTGGTGATCCGGGGTGACATGCGCGTTGCTGATGTCTACCTCGGCGAGTTCATGAGGTTGTTTAACCACTTCTTCGCCAGGAACCTCGTGAGTCGGCAGCGAGATCCTTCCACCTCCCGCCGCACCCACCTTCGCCCGGACGACTCCTGGCGCATGGCCCACTACCGTGATGGGCCGCAGCAAAAGGAACGGCTGTACTTCGCGGGTTAAGGGAAAGACCTCGAGTGTAACGTCCGGCAACTGCAGGCGGTGCATTTGGGGACGTCATCGCTCCGCCGCCAGGGGAGCTCTTCTCGGAGACCAACGACAACTCGGTTGCCATCCTCCTGACCTACGGCACGGCCTATGTCCTGCTCGCCGGCGACGCCGAGGCCAGGGCGGAGGAGTACATGGCGAACGGCCCCTACACCGGCCCTCTGCCCGTTATCAAGGTTTGAATGCACACAACAACCCTAACTGCGCTCCCCCGCCGAGCTGACCCAAGGCGGCGTCCGGCACTTAGAACTCTCGAGGGAGGTACAGAGGAGGCGGGCTGTACGGTCTGAGGTTTGTTCCTAGCTACTCGCCGTAGCGGTCGGGGGCGGGGCTGACAATCTCGGGGCCGGCATCGGTGACGATCACGTCGTTCTCGTAGTTGGCGCCGCCGATGCCCGGCGCCTCGATGCGTCGCTCGATGGCAAAGCACATGCCAGAACGGATCACGGTGGACGAGCTTGACTCGATCCAGGGCGCTCCCCAGTCGAGCCCGAGGTTGTGCCCCCACGTGCCGCCCATCATCGTCGGCGGTGGGCCATGGCGCCGGACGTAGGCTGAAGCGCCGAGTACCTCCTCGCAGCGCCGGGCGACTGCGCCGAGAGTCTCACCGGGTCGTAGCAACTCGGTGCCCGCGTGCACGCTGTCTCGGACGGCGTCGAGGATCTCCTGCTGCTCTTGGGTGGGTAGCTGCCCCACGACGCGTGAGCGGCCGAAGTCGAAGAGGTAGCCGTCGATGGATCCGTAGAGGTCGAGGCGGATCATATCGCCCGCCTTGAGGCGTCGCCGGCTGTAAGCGGCGGGGGTGGAGGGGCTAAACGTGTGTGCCCACGGACCCGAGGAGAGCCCCAGACCGTAGAGCGCTCCGCCCGCTCGGATGATCTCCGCGATGGCGGCAGCCGCTACCTCGGCCTCGGTAACGCTGGGGATGGAGGCCTGCATGGCAGCATCTACCGCTCTGGCACCAACTCCGCCGGCTGTGCGCAGCAGATCTAGCTCCGCCGCGCTCTTGATCAGGCGCAACTCCTTGGCGAGATCGTCGGCTTCGACGAAGCGGTGCTCGGGGAGGCGCGCGCCGAGTTCGCGACCCCACCTCCAGGCGAGCGCTTCGCCGCCAACCAGCGCAACGTCGGTGCCGGAGGGAACGGTATCCGCCACGGTCGCTATTAGGGATTCGACCAGGTCCTCGGTGAAGAGGACGTGGTCGGCAACTGGCTTGGGATCCTGCAGCTCGGTCATGTCCAGCAGTAGGGTCCCCGGCCCGTCTGCGGGGAGTACCAGACTGGTGTGACCATGCGCGCGCCAGCGCCCTGGCTCATCGGGGATGAAGGGTTGGTGAGTGTAGAAGCCCGTGAGGTAGTAGACGTCGGCGTAGTGATCCTGGGTCGAACCCCCACGTGACCAGGCAACGAGGGCTGAGAAGCCACGCTCCCTGGCGAGCTCGCGGCAGGCAGCTTGGCGAGCGGCGTATTCGGTGCGCTCGATCCCCACGACCCTTCCGTTCTATTCTCTACTTGCTGCGTCGTGCTCGCGTATGACGCCGCGCTCCCGCCTGGACCGGTGATCATGCTGTCGGGTGCAGTATAACCACCCCTGAAAGCTGCGCTTTTGCGTCAGGCTGACCGAGGACGGAACTCGGAGGTTAGAATTGAGTGGTAGTTGAGAACGGATAGCCCGCCGGGAAGTCGGAGGGAGAAGGACGAGAGAGCGTGCCACAGCCACCGCAGCTAGCGGATGCTCTACAGAAGAGCGGAGCGTTTTGAACTTCACGCAAGAGAAGACGGAAGAGCCGATGACCGAAGAAGAGAGAAGCCGGAAGCACGCCTACCCTGACGACCTGGCGAGCTTCGTGAGGGTGCACTGGGAGGACTCGTCGAGCGCGGCGGGGGGAGCTGACGAAGAACGAGACGATAGCCTCCCGGCGACGCCGGTACTCGAAGCTTTGCTCTCGACCAGCTACCAAGCGAGCCTCCTGCGTGAGGAAGAGCGTCCGGTGACCTTTCGACTGATCTTCTCCGACCCTGACCTTTTCCCTGTGGAGGAGGGTCCTCCCGAGGGGTTGCACCGGCTCGTGTTCACCGAGCCAAGACCCTTCGACGAGCGTGAGCTCAGGCGACTCTCGCCGGCTGCGGACTTCGAGCGCTCCCTGATCGGTGCCTCCTCCGACGGAGACGGGGGGATCAAGATCTGGGGGATCGTACACTCCGGACCGCGATGGCTCCGTAGCGTCCAGGGCGGCAGAGAACCCTCGGCGCCGCTGCCGCCGGTGCCTGTCGTGGAGGTAGAGGGGCCCGGTCGCCTCCAGGTCCGCAAGGGATCCGTCTCGGTGGCCGAGCTGGAGGGCGGCAGGCTATCGGACTCGTACACCGACGTCTTCGCCTCGAGGTGGCTGCCGGACCTCTTCGCCCCGGTACGAGCCGAGCTTGTGGAGCTGCACGAGGAGGCTCGCCGGGAGGCTGCCGCAGCGGGAGAGCCCTGGGCTCCCCTGGATCCGGACCTCGCCCGCAAGGTCGCCCAGCAAATGGTCAAGCGTCTGGTCTCCACGGTGCGTGGGGCGCGCCACGGCGGCATCATAGTCGTCGTCCCGCCCTTCCGGGCGGAGGAGATCCTCGCCAGAAGGCACGTCGCCCTCAAGCACACCTTCACCGACTCCGAGCCCAGGAGACGCTACCGCACCGTCATAGTCCGGATCATGAACAGACTGGCCCAAGCCCACGGCAAGGGGGAGGAGGCCTCCTATCCCAGAGCCGTCGGCTGGGAGGAGTACGTGGCCAGCGCCGACCGCGAGCTAGCCGAGCTCGACGACGCGATCTTCGAGTTCGCCTACCTCGTGGCCGGCCTCGCTGCAGTGGACGGTGCGGTGGTCATGACCCAGCGCTTCGAGCTACTGGGCTTCGGTGGTGAGATCTCCGGCGAGTTGCCGGCTGCTGCCTACGTCCGCAAGGCCCTGGATCTGGAAGGGGAAAGGACCGTCGAGGAGGACACAGGAGGGGTAGGAACTCGCCACCGCTCAGCCTATCGCCTCGCTGGCGCTCTTCCCGACGCCCTCGTCGTGGTGATCTCCCAAGACGGCGACGCTCGTTTCGTGAGGCGCAAGGACGGGGCTGTGACCTGGTGGGATCAGGCTTGAGCCAACACTCGCGAAACCAATTCTTGTGCCGGCTTGAGTACCGGGATGCACGTCCACATGCTGAACGGTCTCTATCTCTAGACACCCAAGCGTAGCCGTCCGGCCGTGACCGGCTTGCGCCGGTTCGACTGGTTCTCTATTCTCGGTACGGAGACCAACCTCGAGCCCGGCGCTCGGCTGGTTACCCCTCTTGGCGCATGCCCGAGACGAAAAGGGAGAGGGATATGACCTCAATTGGCGAGAAGTCGGCGCGGCTCGAAGCAGCACGCCAGCGGAGCAGAACCGACTGGGCTGCCGTGGCCGCCGGCTGGTACACCCAGCGCGAGGACCTATGGGAGGTCTCTCGCCCGATCAGCGAGTGGATGGTTAGAAAGGTCGCTCCGCAACCGGGGGACACCGTACTCGAGCTCGCCTCCGGTCTGGGTGATACCGGGCTCATGGCCGCACGTCTGGTGGGCGAATCGGGGCGCGTGATCATCACGGATTTCGCCCCCGAGATGGTGGACGCAGCGCGCCAGCGGGCCGAAGAAATAGGGATAAGAAACGTGGAGTTCAGGGTGCTCGATGCAGAGAGGATGGATCTGGAGACCGACGGCGTCGATGGCGTACTCTGCCGCTGGGGTTACATGCTGATGGTGTATCCTGCAGCCGCCTTCGCCGAAACCCGGCGGGTGCTACGCGCGGGGGGCCGGCTTGCTTTCTCCGTCTGGGCTGCCCGCGAACGCAATCCGACCGTTTCTCTCGCTGGCAGGGTCCTGGTGGAACTGGGGCACGTTCCGCCCCCCGACCCGCAGGACCCCGGTGCCTTCGTCATGGCCGATCCGGAGCGTAGCCGGGGGCTCGTCGTTGGGGCAGGCTTCGCCGAGCCGGAGATAGAGGAGGTTCCCTTCCGCTGGCGGTTTGCCGACCAGGATGCCTACTGGCGCTTCCTCGCCGATACGGCGGGGTCTTTCTCGCGGGTCCTGCGCGACCTCTCCCCCGAAGAGCAGAACACGGTTAGGGAGCGCGTACACGAGGCGACTCGGCAGTTCTACTCGGGGGAGGGATACGACTTCCCGGCCGCGTGCCTGAACGTAGTGACTCACTGATCCCGAGTCGGCTAAAGGTAATCGAGTACCGTCGTCACTCGGGTCAGCGGACGATCTTGAAGTTGAAGATTGGCTTCTGGAGAACACCAAAGAGCCGCACCCAGATGGGGAGCAGCATCTCCGTGCCCCGCGCGGCGGTTATATCTCCCACGTCGATGATGTCGGTCCAGC
>DASZKL010000168.1:0-7693 GCA_035947015.1 Rubrobacteraceae bacterium | reverse complement strand
CCTCCAGGGTCGAGCATCTTGAAGTAGCGACTCGGGGCGAACCATACCTCTCTCAGTGCACCCCAGAAGTCCTCAGGTGAGTGATGGAGGGACTCCACGTGCCGCTGCCGGCGGAACACTAGGTTCCCTCGCGACTATTTTCGTTCTCTGAGGGGGTTTCGCGCACGACCTCGCCTACCCTCGTCTCGAGGGAAAGCTCGCGCGTGTCTTCGGGTGGGAGGTTCGCGGTTATGTTGCCCGTCTCGACGAGGACCCGGCCGCTCCCGGAGAAGCGCCCGGAGAGGGTGACGTCCCCGGCCGCGACGCTGGCCTCGAGCGTCCCGACGATCATGTTCTGCAGGGTGACATCCCCCGACCCGACCTCCAGCTCGACCTGGCCGGTCTCGGTGCTGACGCCGCCGACGAAGACGTCGCCCTGGGGGGCCTCGACCCTCACATCGCTGCCGGTGTTCCGAACCGTCACGTCGCCGGCTTTGGCTACGACGCTCACGTCGCCAGAGACGCCGGTGACCTCGACGTCACCGGCCCCGGACTCGACCTCGACTCTGCCTCCCGACGGTACTCTGAGCAGGTAGTCCGCCCCTGTACCCCTGCCCCCGTCGGTCTCCAGGACGACCGTCGAGTCTTCGCGGGAGAGGTTCACCGGCACCTGGGAAGCCCTCTTCTTGGCGGCGGCAGGGTCGCCGGCCAGGGCGTACTTCGTCACCTCGTAGTCGATGGATCCGAGATCCTGCGCCCCCTCGACCCTTATCTGCCCCGCGGCGTTGGTGAGCCGGACTCGTGGCTCCTGGCCGGAGTCTATGGAGTCCCTCGCGACGCTGGTACCGGAGAGGTTGTCGCCCATAGATCTCCACACGAGGAGGGCGGCCACCGCGAGGAGCGCGAGCAGCAGGACAACGAGTAGCAGGAGGAGAAGGCGAACACGCGCAGGGCCGACGGGCCGCTGCGCCGCCCGCGTGGGGGCTGGGACGCCGGACATCCCTTCCGGCTCGGGTCGGCGCGGCTCCTCTTCGCCTCGGAGGCTCACCTGGAAAGCGGGGACGCAGAGATCATCCCGGCCCCACGCGGCCGTAGACGTCCTCCAGGCGTACGATGTCGTTCTCATCGAACTCGCCGAAGGAGATCTCGAGTATCCGGACCGTTCTGTCACCCGCCGCCGAGAGCCTGTGAACCGTCTCCCGGGGTATATAGAGTTTCTCTTCGGGTTCGGGGTGGAGGATCTTCCCGTCCAGCTCGACGCGGGCGCCGGGGTCGAGAACGACCCAGAGCTCGTCGCGCCTGTGGTGATACTGGCGCGAGAGCGTGCCGCCAGGCACGACCGTGATGATCTTGACCGTGCAGGGCAGGTTGTGGGTGTACTGCTCGAACCTTCCCCAGGGCTTCTCTACCTTTACCGAAGGTGGTCGATGATCCAAGCTCAACCCCCTTGAAATTGAGACGCGGAGGAAGTTTAGACCATCCAATCCCGCTTGTGGAGAGGCATGCCGTGTGGCAATCTTATCCGGTCCTGCCGATATTGCGGAAGGAGTGATGAATGCCCAAGCTAGAGGTCGAAGGAGTGGGAACGTTCGACGTCCCCGAGGACAAGCGGTTGGTCCTGGCGATCGAGGAGGATGCCGGGGTAGATATCCTGCATCGCTGTGGTTCTTTCGCCAGGTGCACCACCTGCCGGATCGAGTACCTCGAGGGCGAGCCAGATAAGATGACCAGGGCCGAGCTCGAGGTGCTCGAGAAGCGCAACCTCCTCGGGCAGGTTCGCCTCTCGTGCCAGACTCTATGCGACCACGACAAGAAGGTGCGGGTTCTGCTGACCGTGAGCTCCACGGGCCTCGACGGACCAGGTCCCAAGCCCCAGCCCGTGATCACACCCGAACCCGAGTGGGTAGACAAGCCCGTCTGAGAGACGGGACGAGACTCGCGAGCCTCCGAAGCTCGCGGCCCTTCGTCTGAGGGGTCGTCTCTAAGCGAGGTTGGGAACCACCTCCCTGGCGAAGCGCTCTACCATCTCTGGCTCGTAGGCGACGCGCGGAAGGTAGACGATAAAGTAGTTGACCCCGGCCTCGACCCTCGGTTGCAGGCGCTCGACGATCTCCTCAGCCGTGCCGACCATGTACTCCTTCGAGTACTCGTCGTAGCCGCGGCTGCCGCGGGCAATGGCCGTCGCCTCTTGGGGATCTTCGCCCTCTTCGAGCAGGTGGACGTTTATGGAGGTCGAACGAGTGATCTCCTCGTAGTCGCGCCCCAAGTCCTCGCAGTGTCCGCGCAGCACGCCGAACTTGTGGCGCAGTCTATCGGGGTCGCCGAAGACGTTGCAGGCGTCGCCCCAGCGGGCGACGAGCCTTAGGGTGACCTTCTCGCCGCTGCCCCCGATCCAGAACGGCGGGTGGGGGTTGCTCGCGCCCTTGGGTTCGTTGATAGGCTTGTTTATCTGGTAGAACTCACCGTCGAAGACGACGTCGTCCTCGGTCCACATCCGGTGGACGATCTCGCAGGCTTCGCGGAACATCCGCATCCGCTCGGGGACCTCGGGGAAGCCGTAGCCGTAGGCGCGCCACTCGTGCTCGTACCAGCCGGCGCCAAGGCCGAAGAGGAGGCGTCCGTTGCTCATCGCGTCGACCGTCGAGGAGATCTTGGCCAGGAGCGCCGGGTTGCGGTAGCCGTTGCAGGTGACCATCTGCCCGATCTTTACACTTTCGGTGTCGCGGGCGAGGCCTGCGCTGATCGTCCAGCACTCGAAGGTGGTCTCCTTCTCTGGAGTGGGGACGGTGTGGAAGTGGTCGTAGACCCAGATCGAGTCGTAGGCGCCGGTCTGCTCGGCTACCTTCGCCACCCGCGTCATCGCCTCATACTGCTCGAACGGGTCCTCGATCTCGACAAGGTCCATTTTCCATCCCTGCGGGACGAAGACGCCGAACTCGACCGCCATCTCTGTACCTCCTCGAAGGGTTGTGCGTGCCATCAGGTATCTTAACCGCGGCCGACTGGCGATTCTCGTTCAACCTTTCTGCAAGGTCTCTCCGCCGTAGGCGTCGCGGGCGGGGACGAAGAGGAGGTCGGAGGGTCGGTTGACGACCCTGAGGGGGTAGGGATGTCCTTTCGCGGAAGCTCCGGCCTCGCAAGTCGTGTGCCTGACGTGTCGCCGACGGCGCTCTAGCCCGTGGGTTAGAATCTGCGGGCCATGAAGGTAAGAGTAGGTTTCCCCCTCGGCTCCGACGGCTCCCTCGAAAGGGCGGCCGCGGTCGCAGCCGGTCACCCTTCTTACACGGTCGAAGGGGTAAACGGCTCTGCTCGGGTCTCGGTGGTTCTCGACCTCCCAGACGACTGGCGGCTCCTCGACGACTTCTCAGGGCTCCTGCGCGGGGAGGGGCGGGCGGAGTACGCGGCGGACGGGGAGGAGATCTCGGGTGAGGAGCTCTTCGGGGGGCTTCGATGCTTCCTGCGCAAGCAGCGCTCCGGAACGCCTGCCCGTGAATGGTGCACGCCGAGCAAGCTCGCGGACAAGCAGCTCTTCCCGTGCAAGCAGATCCACGTCTACGACAACGACCACCTCACGGACAATTCCTGGTATTCCTTCGGCAGGATGGGAGACGAGGGCGCTTACCTGGTGGACAAAGAGGCTATCACGGACCGCGTCCTCTCCGACCTCGGCCCTTGCGTCCGCTGCCCCATCCTCGACCTCGACACGATCGCCGAGATAGTCGCGCGTCTCCCCGAGAAGATCGACCCGGTCAAGGAGGCCGGCTGGAGCTACAGAGAGGACGGTCCGCTCGCCGGCTGGAAGGTCGTCAAGGCGCGCGACGAGCGCGAGGAGGCGCCGCTGCAGGAGGAGCGGAAGAGCCTCATCGAGCGGCTGGCGCGCAGCGTGCGCGACGGTGGGGCGCAGGTAGCGGTCGGCGGAGCCGTGGGCAGCCGCAACGTGCCGGCCACCCGCTACGAGGACGTCGGCGGGATGCGCGAGACCATAGCCCTCGTCCGCGAGGCGGTCGAGCTGCCCATAACCCACCCCGAGATCTTCAGGAAGCTCAACATCCGGCCGCACAAGGGCATCCTGTTCTACGGTCCGCCAGGGACCGGCAAGACGCTCCTGGCGCGCGCCGTGGCCCACGAGAGCGGGGCCCACTTCATAGCCGTCTCGGGGCCGGAGATCCTAAACAAGTACTGGGGCCAGAGCGAGGCCAGACTCCGCTCCATCTTCAACGAGGCGCGTCAGAAGGCGCCCGCGATCATCCTCTTCGACGAGCTGGACTCCTTCGCCTCCTCGCGCGACATGATGAGCGAGAGCTTCGAGGCTACCCTCGTCTCCCAGCTTCTCTCCCTGATGGACGGACTCAATGATCTCGGACGCGTCTGCGTCATCGCGACTACCAACCGCCCTGGGGCCATAGATCCCGCCCTGCGGCGCCCTGGCCGCTTCGACCACGAGATCGAGATCGGGCTACCCGATGCCGAGGCACGCCTCCACATCCTGGAGATCCACACCCGGTCGATGCCCACCGCCCCAGACCTCGACCTGAAGCACATAGCCCAGCACACGGGGAGCTACTCGGGCGCCGACCTGGAGGCCCTGTGCCGCGAGGCCGCCCTGGTTTGCATGCGCCGCACGATAAACCTGCGCGACCTCCAGAAGCGGATAGCCCCCCACCAGCTCTCCGCCCTCTCCGTAACCACCTACGACTTCCGCACCGCCATCAAGCGCGTGGGCCCAAGCATCCGGCGCTAGGCGCGTTTCGACGAGAATAGCCAGCGGCTATCATGGCTTCGTGCTGCCGATAAGCGTCCTGTTCCTCATCGCCGTGAACACGATCCCATTCTTCGGGGTCCTCTTCTTCGGCTGGAGCCTGTTCTCGATCATGTTCCTCTACTGGATCGAGAACGGCATCATCGGCTTCTTCAACATCTTCAAGATCGCCCTGGCGCGCGTCCCGAGCTCCGGCTTCACGATCAACGGGCGACCTGTAAGTCCATCCAATAAGGAGCTCAGGATCATCTTCTTCATCCTGCACTACGGACTCTTCTGGACGGTGCACGGGGTCTTCGTCTTCGTTTTCTTCGGGATGCCTTCTTCCGACCTCTTTGGCAGCTTCGAACCTCGCGGGGTCGCCATAGCCGCGGCCGCGCTCTTCCTGAGTCACGGCGTCTCCTTCTTCGTCAACTTCCTCGGTAGAGGGGAGTACCTGACGGTCACGCCCGACCAGCAGATGACCGAGCCCTACTCGCGCGTCGTCGTGCTGCACGTGACGATCCTGGCGGGCGGCTTCTTCGCCGACTCCTTCGGAGCTCCTCTGGCCGCGCTCATCCTGCTCGTGTTGCTCAAGACCGTGATAGATCTCCTGGCGCACCTGAGGGAACACCGCAAGGCGGAGAGAAGATCGTCCCATCCCGCGAATCTGCTCCGCGGCGGGTAGGGGATACTCTGTATCCTGTCGCGGGTAAAACCCAAGGACGTGACGGCGACTTGTAGGGGGCTCCGGACTTGAAAGTGCTCATTACGGATTTCAATTACTCTGACGTGGAGCTGGAGCGCGGCATCCTGGAGGGGGCCGGGCTCGACATGATCACGGCGCAGTGTCGCACCGAAGAGGACATCATCGAGGCCGGACGCGGGGTCTCGGCGCTGCTGACGCAGTACGCCCGGATCACGGCCAGGGTCTTTGACGCTCTGCCCGAGCTGCGCATGGTCGGCCGCTACGGGGTCGGCTACGACATCGTTGACGTCGAGGCCGCGCGCGAGCAGGGGGTGTGGGTCGCCAACGTTCCCGACTACGGCACCGAGGAGGTCGCGGTGCATGCCCTGAGCACGGCCCTCGCCCTCCTCAGACACCTGCCGCTCTACGACCGCGATGTGAGGGAGGGCCGCTGGCACCCCTCCTCGACGGGTCCGCTTCGCAGGCTCAAGAACCTTTCTCTGGGCGTGGTGGGGCTCGGTCGCATCGGCGGCACCTTTGCCCGGCGGGCGAGCCCCTGGTTCGGCGAGACCCTGGGGTGCGACCCTTACCTCGAAGAGGACGCCTGGCCCGGAGGGGTGGAGCGGGCGAAACTGGAGGAGGTCTTCTCGGAGAGCCTCTTGGTCTCGCTGCACCCGCCGCTCACCGAAGAGACCAGAGGGTTCATAGACCGTGACCTGCTCGGGCTGATGCCAGAGGGCAGCTACCTGGTCAACACCGCCCGCGGCGGCCTCGTGGTGATGGACGATCTGCTCTGGGCCCTTGAGGAAGGACCCCTGGCAGGGGCAGCCCTTGACGTCCTGCCGCAGGAGCCTCCGGCCCCGGATCATCCCCTCCTGAGCAACCCGAACGTCATACTGACCCCCCACGCCGCCTTCTACTCGCTCGAGGCGGAGGAGGAGGTGCGGCGCAAGGCCGCTCAGAACGTGGTGTCCTGGGCTAGAGAGGGACGCCCGCTCTACCCTGTCGTCGAGGGCGGGAAAGGGTAGCGATGAACAGCCGGGAGTGCGGCCACGAGGAGCGGGAATTCATCGTGGATTCATCGAGGGTTGCTAGGTTTCGACCGCGGATGTTAGCTTGCACGCAAACAGGGAGGTGAAGGCGCAGTGAACGAGGATAACGACCTCAGGATAAACGTCGAGGTGATCGGCCGGGGCCCCGACGCCGTCGACGAGGTAAGGCGAGCCGCTCTCGAACACCGCTCGGTCCGAGAGCGCCTGCGCGGAAAGCGGAGCCGCTTGCTGTCCGTCCAACTCCTCGAACCCTCCGGCAGGGGCAAAGGTGATGAGCCGGCGGAGCCGGATCGCTACCGGGCGACCATCTACGACTACGACGACAACAGGGTGGTCGTTGCGACCGGGCGACTCGACGATCGAGACTCGGTCGAGGTCGAGCAAGCGGGCTATCAGCCCTTGCCGACCGGGGAGGAGTTCGACGAGGCAGTCGAGATCCTGCTCGAGGACGAAGACCTCGGTCCCAAGATCGGCGACCAGCGTCTCGTGCCGTACCCGCCCATGCCCCCGCTCATCGACGCGGAGCTTCCCGACGGCCGCGTGGAGCGCACCATAGCTGTCGGGCTCATGCCCCGGGGCGACGGACCGCGCCACGAGATCGTCGGGGCGAACATGGTCCATCGGACCGTGACGCGGTTCCCCAACGGAGCCCCCGAGACGGCCAGGGCGGCCCCTACCGTCTGTGGCCTACCCCGCGAAGATCAACCCACAGCCGCCAGGGGCACCCCCGGTCGGTTTCGGGTCACCATCGACAGGGGCGGCACAAGGCTCTGGAGATTCCTCGTTGTCCGGCCGGCCGCGTCCTCGGGGACCAACGGCTCCGGCGTCGAGCTTCGCCGCGTCGACTACCGCGGCAAACGCGTGCTCTTCCGCGCCCACGCCCCTATCCTCAACGTACGGTACGACGGCCACGCCTGCGGCCCCTTCCGCGACTGGTTGTGGCAGGAGAGCAGGATCCGGGCTAACGGCACGGACGTCGCGCCGGGGATACGCCGGTGCCCGACACCAGCCCAGACGATCCTCGAATCCGAAACAGATAAGGGCAACTTCCTCGGGGTCGCGATCTACACCGTGGGTGAGGAGACGGTAGTGGTTAGCGAGCTGGAGGCGGGCTGGTACCGCTACATCAGCGAGTGGCGCCTCCACGCTGACGGGACTATCAGCCCGCGCTTCGGCTTCTCGGCCGTGCGGAACTCGTGCGTCTGCGAGACACACCACCACCACGTCTACTGGAGG
>DASZKL010000167.1:0-4796 GCA_035947015.1 Rubrobacteraceae bacterium | reverse complement strand
TCCAGGCCGGTGGCGGCGTCGTCGCCGACTCCGTGCCCTCCCTGGAGCACGAGGAGACCCGCAACAAGGCCGGGGCGATACGTCGGGCGCTGGAGGTCGCGCGCAGCCGCGACCTGTGGTTGTAGATTTCTCTGAGGGCCTCCACCGGAGGGGAGTGATGTTTTGGGCGTTGGTTCCAGATCGAGAGGATCGTCCAGCCCCGTTGGGCTATACTTTCTCCGCCATGTTGGACGTGTTTCTCATCCTGTG
This sequence comes from Rubrobacteraceae bacterium, assembly GCA_035947015.1. Lineage (GTDB taxonomy): Bacteria > Actinomycetota > Rubrobacteria > Rubrobacterales > Rubrobacteraceae > JALYGY01. Next base: position 4,547 of record DASZKL010000167.1, on the reverse strand, counting down.
TGGGTACATACTGGGCTCTGTCCCGATCGGCCTTCTGGTGGGGCGTGCCTTCGGCGTGGACGTGCTGAAGGTCGGCAGCGGGAACATCGGGATGGCGAACGTTCTGCGAGCTGCGGGCAAGTGGCCCGCCGCGCTGACCATGCTGGGGGACATGCTCAAGGGGTTCGTCCCGGTGATGCTCGCTCGAGCCCTCACGGACAACGGGTGGGTAGTGGCGGTGGTGGCCCTCGCCGCTGTCGTCGGGGCCAGCTGGTCGGTGTTTCTGCGTTTCAAGGGGGGTAAGGCGGTGGCCACGGGGGCGGGGACGACGATCGGTCTCGCGCTGCCGGTTGGCCTGGTGCTCTTCGCCCTCTGGTGGATCGTGGCTCTCAGGAGCCGCTACACCTCGTTGGCCGCCATTGTCTTGATGATCGTAACCCCTTTCGCGTTCTTGTTGACAGGTCAGCCGCTCCCCTACGTCCTCTACACCGTTGTCGGTGGGGGACTGGTCCTCTGGCGCCACAGGGAGAACGCGCGGGCACTCATCGCGGGCACGGAGCGGAAGTTCGGGGAGCGGGTGAGGAAGAAGCGTGCTCGCTGAAGCCTACCGGGGGAAGGCCATCCTGCTCACCGGAGGTACTGGCTTTCTGGGGACGGCGCTGGTCGAGAAGATCCTGCGCAGCCTCCCCGAGGTCGACCGTCTCTACCTCCTGATCCGGGCTACCCGGGAGAAGAGCGCCCGCTCCAGGTTCGAGAGAGACGTGCTCGGATCCGCCGCCTTCTCCCGCCTCCGCGAGGAGAGGGGTGACGCTTTCGATGATTACGTCGCGCAGAAGGTGCGAGTGCTCGAAGGAGACGTCCACGCGCCGTCCCTGGGGCTCACGGAGGAGGATCTCTCCGAGCTCTCGCGCGAGGTTGACGTCGTTATTCACTCCGCCGCCTCGGTAGTCTTCGACGCGCCGCTGGACGCCGCGATGGACTCGAACGTCAGCGGAACCCTCGAACTCTTGAGGCTAGCGCGGGACTGGGAGAAGAGCCCGCTCTTCGTGCACGTCTCGACCGCCTACGTCTCCGGGACCCGGGAGGGCCTCGTGCGGGAGGAGCCGCCGGGAGATAGCTCCCCGAACGGGACGCCGCTCGACCCGCGGGAGGAGATCTCGAGCCTGGAGGCCGTGGTGCGGGAGGAGGAGCTGGCCTCAAGGGAGCGGTCGCTCCTTAACCGTTTCCAGACGGAGGCGACGAGGGAGCTCGGGATGGTCGGCGAGGAGGGAGAGGTCGCGGAGAGGGCCGACCAGCTAAGGCGCGCCTGGATGCGCGAGCGGCTCGTCGAGCGGGGTACCGAGCGCGCCCGCGAGCTTGGTTGGCACGACGTCTACACCTTCACCAAATCGCTCGCCGAGCGGATGATCCTGCGGGAGCGGGGTGAGCTACCGCTCGTCATCCTGCGGCCCGCGATCATCGAGAGCAGTTTCGCGGAGCCTCGTCCGGGTTGGATCCAGGGCTCGCGCATGGTCGACCCGATAATCATGGCGTTCGCCAAGGGCATACTGCGGGAGTTTCCCATTAACCCAGAGAGCCTAGTGGAGATAGTCCCCGTAGATCACGTCGTGAACGCCACCCTCGCAGCCGCCGCTCGGAGGCCAGACGAGCCCGAGGTGTTCCAGGTTGCCTCCGGGGAGCGCAACCCGCTCCGCTTCCGCGAGCTCTACGACCAGGTAAGGGAGTTCTTTCTGAGGAACCCCTTGCGGGATTCCGGGGGCCGTCCGATCCCGATCCCCGAGTGGAGTTTCCCCGGCCGCAGGGCCGTAGAGCGACGCCTCAAGGCCGAGTTGGCGGGTCTGAAGGTGGCGGGGAAGGTGGCGGCGCGCCTGCCCGAGGGGCACATGGTGGCCGATGCCCGCCAGAGGATCGCGCGCGCCGAGAAGCGCGCCAGGATGAGCCTCTACTACAGCCACATCTATGGTGCCTACGGGGACATGGCCTCGACCTTCTCGACCGCCCGGACGGCGGCCCTCTTCGAGGCGTTAGAGCCAGAGGACAAGCTGGAGTTCCCGTTCGACATCACAAAGCTCCGCTGGAGGGATTGGTTACAGGGGACGCACCTGCCGGCGCTCACGACCCGCCCGAGCCGCAAGAAGCGCAAGAAGGCCGTCGAGGAGGAGACGGGGGAGGTCGCTGCGATCTTCGACGTCGACGGCACGATCGTCGGCTCGAACGTGGTCTCCTATTACGCTTGGTTGAAGATGCGCGAGATGCCGCCCGCCTTTCGCCCGCTCTGGGCCGCGGCTTTTCTGCCCAAGATCCCCTACTACTGGGCTCTGGATAAGGTCAGCCGCGCCCACTTCAACCGCGCCTTCTACAAGAACTACGCCGGCTGGAAGCCCGCCCGCGCGAGGCACCTCGGCCAGGAGAGCTTCCCGGGCTTCACCCTGAGCCGCATCTACCCCGGCGCTCTGGCCTGCCTGCGAGAGCACAAGGAGAGGGGCCACCGCGTAGTCCTGCTCTCGGGTGCCCTGGACTTCCTCCTCGACCCCCTGAAAGACCTCGCCGACGACGTGCTCTGCGCTTCCCTGCAGGAGGAGAACGGGAGCTACACCGGCGAGCTCTCCGGTGCGCCGGTCGCCGGCGAGGCGCGTGCCCGCATGCTCGCCTCCTACGCCCGCAGGAGGGGCGTGGACCTCCGCCGTTCCTACGCCTACGCTGACTCCATCTCGGACCTCCCGATGCTCGAGGCCGTCGGCAACCCAGTCGCCGTCAACCCCGACCGCAGGCTCGCCGCTGCGGCGAAGAGCAGGGAGTGGAAGATCCAGCGCTGGCGCAAGAACGGCGCAGCCCCAGACAAAGTCTAGAATGCTCGCCCTCCGCTACAAAAAATCCGTGCCGCGCTATCTGCTCATGCGCGCTGGCGCGAAGCGCATAAAGAACCTGGAGACGAGCCGTCTCTCTCCTCTGCAGCTCGAGGAGATCGCTGAGCCCAAACTCCCGACGCCGGAGTGGGTGAGGGTGAGGCCGCTGCTCTCGGGCATCTGCGGGTCGGACCTCGGGACGCTCTCGTCGGAGAACTCGCCGTACTTCTCCCCGATCACCTCCCCTCCTTTCGTCCTCGGCCACGAACTCGTCGGCGTAGTGACCGAGGACAGCGCCAACTTCGCGGTGGGCGAGAGGGTCGTGCTGGAGCCAGCCCTCCATTGCGCCGTTCGCGGCGTAGAGCCGCCGTGCCCTATGTGCGCCGCAGGACGATACGCCCTCTGCGTGAACGTCGCGAAGGGCATTATCGCCCCAGGCATCCAGACCGGCTTCTGCCGCGACACGGGAGGGGGCTGGTCGGAGGGCACCCTCGTGGCCCACCCCTCCCAACTCCACAGGGTCCCAGATGAGGTCTCAGACGAATCGGCTGTGGCCATAGAGCCACTCGCCTGCGCGGTGCACGCGGCACTCAAGGCAGACCCGACTCAGGACGAGACGTCGCTCGTGATCGGGGCCGGCAGCGTCGGCCTCTTCGTCGTCGCGGCGCTCAGGCACCTGACCCGCGCGGGGCGCGTGATCTGCGTGGCCAAGCACGAGCGCCAGAGAAAAGAAGCCCTCCGGCTCGGTGCCGACGAGGTCGTACATCCTAAAGAGACCTACACACGACTCCCTGCCATGCTCGGAACCCAAGCCTACAAGCCGGAGCTCGGCAAACCGGTAGTCATGGGCGGGGCGGACAAGGTCTTCGAGTGCGTGGGGTCAGCGGGGACGATGGAGGACGCGGTGCGCCTCGCGCGACCCGCCGGAGAGGTCGCCCTCGTCGGGATGCCCTCCGCGAGTAGTCGCCTTGACCTGAGCGCCCTCTGGTTCAAAGAGGTGAACCTCGCCGGGACCTACGCCTACGGGGTCGAGGAGCACGAGGGCGAGCGGGTCAAGAGCTTCGAGCTCGCCCTCCGGTTAGCGCCCCGGATGGAGCTCGAGACCCTCGTCGGACCGCGCTTCCGGCTGCGCGAGTACCGCGAGGCCATCGCCGCTGCCCGCGCCGCCGGGCGCGAAGGCCACGTCAAAGTAGTCTTCGACCACAGGTAGATAAGGCTACCCAGAAAGCTACCGCCGACCCTTGACAACGTTCCGCATCATCTGCAAGATTATTAGGAATCCTAACTATATACCTTCTACGGAGGAGGCAAGGGATGGGTGAGGAAAGGGGAGGCGTTCCGGGTTACGATTTCGGTGCAGGGACCGTCGCCAGGTCGCCGCTCGGGATCGAGGATCTGGACCTGCTCAAGCAAACGATACTCTTTACGGACGAGGACGAGAGGTATCTCCGGCTGGCAGGTGATGTGCTCGAGGACCAAGCAGACGAGGTCTTGGATCTCTGGTACGGTTTCGTCGGATCTCATCCGCACCTGATCTACTATTTCTCTGATCTCGGCGGAGAGCCTGATGGCGACTACCTGGCGCGGGTACGCGAGCGGTTCAAGCTTTGGATTCTCGATACCTGCCGGCGTCCTTACGACCAGGAGTGGCTCGACTACCAGCAGGAGATCGCGCTTCGGCACACGCGCGCCAAGAAGAACCAGACCGACGGAGCACGGGCG
>DASZKL010000166.1:0-2803 GCA_035947015.1 Rubrobacteraceae bacterium | reverse complement strand
TCGAGGACGATGGCGTGCCAGGTTATGCCTTCTACGTTCATGGCTTTCTTTCCCTTCTGATCGCGTGTCTGAGTAGTGCCGAAACCTCAAGAATCTGCGCCAACTTCCGCTTGCTCACGCCGTAAGGGCATCGCGAGCGACAAAGACGACCGCGATCCCCCAAGGGTCGCGCACGAGGAAGCCGCCGCCTTCTGCCTCTTCGGCCTCGATGCCCGTCGCCTCGACCTGCTCGCGTACCGCGGCGACCTCCTTCGGGTCGTCGAGCACGACCGTCCAGTGGCGCAGGCCCACCCTGCCCGCCGGGGCGGGCCCAACGCCATCTCCGCGCCAGACGTTGAAGCCGAGGTGGTGGTGGTAGCCGCCGGCCGAGACGAACGCCGCGGCGCCCGGAATGAACGTCATCAGCTCGAAGCCCAAGACGTCGCGGTAGAAGGCGACCCCGCGCTCCACGTCGCCGACGTGCAGGTGCACGTGGCCGACCACGAGGTTGGGGTCGATCCCGGGCCTCGCTTCCTCACCCCTGATGGTCGCCAGCAGACCGCCCATGTCCAGCGGCTTGGGGCCGCCATCCCAGCCGAGGTTGGCGAGGTCCGGCCAAGCCTCGCGCGGGCGGTCGGCGGCCAGCTCGATGCCGTTGCCGTCGGGGTCGGGGAGGTAGATCGCCTCGGAGATGCCGTGGTCGGAGGCGCCCTGGATATACGTACCCGTCGAGATCAAGCGGGTCGCCGTGCGCGCCAGCTCCTCGCGGGAGGAGTGCAACAACGCGTAGTGGTAGAGGCCCGCGTGGCGCCCCGCGCGCCGCGCCTCCGGCTCCTCGTGCAGGACCAGCAGGTCCTCCCCGCCCGCGCCCATCGCCGCTACCCCGTCCTCGCGGCGGTGCAGCTTGAGCCCGAGCGCGCCCTCGTAGAAGCCAAGCGAACGGTCCAGGTCGGAGACCGTCAGGTAAACGGGGCCGAGGCGCAGCGTCGCGGGCAGCGTCGGCGTGGCCCCCTTCTGGGTCTTGCTTTCTTCCAATCTCATGCTGATGCTCCTCCTTTTGGGTTTGCTACCGTAGTTTTTGTGACAATGTCAACCCGATCGCGAAATCAGGCCGCCGGTCGCGACGCGCGGCGCGCAAGAATGGGTACCATGCGCCAGCGACCGTAGGCGACCAAGGCCGCCAAGAGGCCCAGCAACAGGGGAACCACAGCGCCGCCGACTTCACCGCGCACGAGGTGGAAGAGCGTCGCGAGCAGCATGTCGAGCGCTAGTCCCGCCGCCGCGACCGGCGTGAGCCAGGGCAGGATGCGGGTCGCTGCCGGCAGGATGAGCCCCAGCCCGCCGAGCACCTCCGCCAATCCGGTGAACCGCACGAGCACTTCGGGCACGTCGCTCACCCAGGCCAACTGTTGCGCCAGCTCGGCGTAGGGCTGGATCAGCTTGGGGAACCCCGCTGCCACGAACGCCAGCCCGAGCAGCACCTGAAGCACCCATAAGACGTATTTCATTCCCTCTCCATTTCTCCGTTCTCGTCGGACCATGCGGTCGCGATGACCGCTGCGTTCGTCAGCCGATCAGCTTCCAGGCGCTCTGGAAGCCCAACCCCAGCGGCTGCTGGAGCGTCATCCCCCCGGCCGCGAGAAACGCCAAGCCGAGGAACACCTGGATCACCCACAACGCTATGCCCATACCACAACCTCCTCTACACGTCAGGCGTGGATTTTGCATCGCCCGTTGTTAAACCAACATCCGTCGTGTAAGATGATCCGACGCTAGGACAGCAAGGTCAACCGTCAAGATCGGCGCGGTGTCGGCTAAGCAACAGAGGGGCAAAAATGTTGGTAAAAGAGACCACCGGAAAGGCCGAGAAGCGGGTCGATCCCCGCGTCAGGCGCACGCGAGAGCTCATAGTGCGGGCGTTCGGCGAGCTGGTGGCCGAGAAGGGCCACACCGGGCTCACCGTGCAGGAGATCGCCGAGCGGGCGACCATAAACAGGGCCACCTTCTACGCGCACTTCGCGGACCAGTACGAGCTCTTCGATCACGCCATCAGCGAGGCCTTCAGGGAGGAGCTGCGACAGAGGCTGCCCGACCCGTCCGGGCTCACCGAGGAGAACCTCAGGGCGCTGATACTCGCGGCCTGCGACTACCTGGCCAGGCTCAACACGGCCTGCTCCCGAACGGACCGACAGTTCAGGCCCATCATCGAGTCGCGGGTGCAGGGCGAGCTCTACGAGCTCCTACTGAGGTGGATGGAAGCGACGCCGGAGAAGACGATCGGCCGGCAAGTCAGGCCGGAGGTTACGGCCTCGGTGGTAAGCTGGTCGATCTTCGGGGCCGCGTTGGACTGGAGCCGTAATGGTGCTGCCCCTTCCTCGGAGGAGGTCGCAGATCATGCCCTCGCGGCGATCGTTGGGGGGCTTCGACCCTAGGGGTTCCTCAGCCCTAGTCACCCGAGTGCGTGGAAGAGGTCTTCTCGGAAGTCCGCTTAATAACGTTTAACACAAAAATCACTCATTTGGGGGATGCCCTGCCCTGGGGGAGTAGGCTGGACCTCGTCGTAGCTACAACCGGGCGGAAGAACTCGCCTCCCTCCCACCCTCTTGAGAAGGGAGTAAGGCTAATGGCCACGAAGATATTGGCGGTGAACGTGCTCTTGGCCTTGGGTGTGTGCGTGTTCGCCGTGACCCTGGCGGTGCTCCTGTCATCCAGCCTCTCCCCGGCAGCCGCATTCGAATGGCTGACGACCCAACCGCCCTCGTCTTGCGGGGGGTACGGCGACTAAGCCGTTTCGAGCGGCTTATTCACCCAAGTGCCTGGAAGG
>DASZKL010000165.1:0-3187 GCA_035947015.1 Rubrobacteraceae bacterium | reverse complement strand
TTGTGGCGGAGAGGAGCAGCAAGGCCGGATGGAAGATCTGAGGATAGAAGACGCCGAGATAGAGAATACGGATCCCCCCTGGTTCAGGCTGCGGGCGGTGGCCGTGCACCTCTACACTGCGAGTGGGGTGGTGCTCGCGCTCCTGATCCTGGTCGCAGCCTTCCAGGGAGACGCCGTGAGGGCGTTGTGGCTGATGCTAGCCTCGCTCATCATAGACAGCACCGACGGTCTTCTGGCCCGCCGCCTCAGGGTGAGCGAGGCTCTGCCCTTCTTCGACGGTGCGCTGCTGGACAACATCGTGGACTATATGACCTACGTCTTCGCCCCCATGGTTCTCCTCTGGAGCGGGGGTTATCTTCCCGCGGGTAACTACGGCGTGGTCTTCGCCGCGCTGCCGCTTCTCGCGTCGAGCTACCAGTTCTGCCGGGTCGACGCCAAGACCGACGACCACTACTTCCTCGGCTTCCCGAGCTACTTCAACGTAGTAGCCTTCTACACCATCGTCTTCGAGCCGAGCCCGACTACCCTGGCCACCGTGCTCGTCGTATGCTCGCTGCTGGTCTTCGTCCCCATCCGCTACGTATACCCCACGCGCACGCTCGCCTTCCGCAAGCTCTCGCTCGCCCTCACGACGCTCTGGCTCCTGATCTACGCAGCGATCCTGTTGCAGATGCCAGAGCCAGACCCCTTGCTCCTTGGCCTCTCTGCTCTCTACCTCCTCTACTACTTCGGTCTCAGCTTCTACCTAACCGGCAAGTTGCTCGAGGCGCGTCGGGAGCAAGAGGCGACGGAATAGCCCGGCTACGCTTTGACGCGCCGCCATGCCGTTGCTAGGCTCCCTGAGGTATCCGCGCACGTAAAGAGGAGAGTACCGTGGCACTCAACGAAGCATTATTGAGGCTGTTGATCGAGACGCCCGGCGTCCCCGGGCGGGAGGACAGGCAGCGCGAGATCGCCCGCGAGGAGCTTGGCTCTTTGACGGACGAGGTTCGAACCGATTCTCTGGGCAGCGTCATCGGCACGAAACGGGGACGCGACGACGCGCGCGTGATGGTCGCCGCGCACATGGACGAGATCGGCTTCCTGGTAAGGCACGTGGACGACAAGGGCTTTATCAGGCTCCAGACCCTGGGCGGGCACGACCCGGCGAACATGGTCTCGCAAAGGGTGATCGTCACTACCGCGGATGGCGCGACGCTGCGTGGCGCCTTGCAGCCCGCGCGAAAGCCGCCGCACATCGCTCAGGACGAGGACAAGAAGCCCCCGAAAGCCGAGGATTTCTACGTTGACCTCGGCATGCCTGCGGAGGAGGTCAAGGAGGCGGTGCGCGTCGGCGACTACGTGACGATGGACCGTACGCTGGAGCGAGTCGGCGGCAACTACCTCGGCAAGGCGATGGACGACCGCATCGGGGTCTTCGTCATGATCGAGGCCCTGAGAGCGCTGCGCGAGCACGAGGCCACGATCCACGCGGTCGCGACCTCGCAGGAGGAGGTAGGCCTGCGCGGCGCCGAGGCCAGTGGCTCGGCTCTCGCGCCGACGGTCGTCATCGCGCTCGACGTCACGCTCGCGATGGACGTGCCAGGCACGGAGGATCAGAACAGGATAACGGAGCTGGGGAAGGGGGTCGCGCTCAAGATCATGGACTCCTACTCCATCTCCCACCCAAAGCTCATGGAGCACTTCCAGAGAATAGCAGAGCGCGAAGGCATCCCGCACCAGGTGGAGATCCTGCCCTCAGGCGGCACGGACGCGGGCGGCGTCCAGCGGCTCCACGGCGGTATCCCCGCGATCACGATCTCGGTTCCTTGCCGCTACGTCCACACCCCGAACGAGATGGTGAGCGAGAAGGACGTGCAGGCGGCGATAGACCTCCTGGCCCGCTACCTCGAAGAGGCGCACAAGGGCGACTACGCGCTCTAGGACGTGGACCTGGCTCGGGCCATCGAGGAGAACGGCGAGGAGCTCCTCGTCGCGCTAGGGCGCGCAGCAGGGGCTGAGGAGCGCGACGACGGGAGGGTCCGGTGGGTGATCGGGGACATCCCCATCGACTACCACAACTGCGTCGTGCACGCGAACCTCTCTCCTGGAGAAGCCGACGGCGTGATCCTGGAGTCCCTGGAGCGCTTCAGGGCGCACGGGGCGCCGGGCTCCTGGCACGTCGGGCCCTCGATGCGGCCCACGGATATGGGCGAGCGTCTCCTGGCGCACGGCTTCTCCTACGGCAGCGACGACATCGGGATGGCGATCGAGCTTTCGGCGCTGCCAGAAGAGGCGCAGGTCCCGGAGGACCTCGAGATCGAGCGTGTAAGAGACGAAGAGGCTCTGGCCGCGTGGAGTGACTCGCTGGCCCGGGGTTTCGGGGAGGGGCCGCTCGAGGCCGAGTGGGTCGAGGAGATGTACCGGAGGCTTGGCCTTGGAGACGACGGACCGTGGCGCCACTTCTTAGGACGGCTGGGTGGCGCACCGGTTGCGACCTCCACGCTGTTCGTGGGTGCTGGAGTGGCCGGGATCTACTTCGTCTCCACCGTCGAGCAAGCCAGGCGGCGGGGCATCGGCGCCGCCCTTACCTTGGCGCCGCTGCGGGCGGCGCAGGAGATGGGATACGCCGTAGGCGTCCTGGGATCCTCGGAGATGGGATACCCCGTCTACCGCAGGCTGGGTTTTCAGGAGTATTGCAGGATCGGCCTCTACGAGTGGCGTCCCCCGATGCGCGCCAGCGGATGATTTGGAAGTCCCCATATGAACCGAGGAGAGAAGTATGACCCACAGGACCTATGACCACCCGCCGGAGATGACTCTCGATCCCAGCAAGGAATACCACGCCAACCTCGTTACCGAGAAGGGTACCGTGAGGATCAGGCTCTTCGCCAGGGAGGCGCCGGAGACCGTCAACAACTTCGTCTTCCTCGCGCGGGAGGGTTACTTCGACGAGACCACCTTCCACCGCGTCATAGAGGGCTTCATGGCGCAGGGCGGCGTCCCCACGGGCACGGGGACCGGTGGCCCCGGCTACAGCATCAGCGACGAGTTCCACCCGGACCTGAGGCACGACAGGCCCGGCATCCTCTCGATGGCCAACCGCGGCCCGAACACAGGGGGTTCGCAGTTCTTCATAACGCACGTGGCGACGCCCTGGCTCGACGAGCGACACGCCGTCTTCGGCGAGGTCGTCGAGGGCATGGAG
>DASZKL010000164.1:0-3591 GCA_035947015.1 Rubrobacteraceae bacterium | reverse complement strand
AGCTCGGCGACCAGGCGCTCGCCGACGAGCCCTGCGCCTACAACCGCTACCGTGTATCCCTCGGCCATTCTCTCAACTGTCCTTTCCGTCGTCCTCCACGGCTTTGTGGGCTATGTCGAGCAGGTCGAAGACGACGCCGCTCGCGGTGCGCTCAGGGCCGGCCCCTGGTCCGCGTATGGTGAGGGTAACATCCGAGTAGCGCCGCGTGCGGAAGTCGAAGACGTTCTCGGGGCCGCTTATCGGGCCGAAGGGGCTCTCTACGGGTTCGTCGACCAGCCCCACCGTCACCGGTCCCTGCTGCGGGATGCGGGCGAGGTAGCGGAGCATGTGGAGCTCCTCAACTGCGAGCAGCCGCTCGGCGAACGCCTCATCCGCTTCAGGAAGCCGCTCCATGAACTCCTCGAGAGATACGTCTTCGAGGCCTTCGGGGACGAGGGATTCGTAGGGGATCTCCTCGGGCTCGATCTTCCGTCCCATCTTGCGGGCGAGGATTATCGCCTTGCGCGCGACGTCGAGCCCGGAGAGGTCGTCGCGGGGGTCGGGTTCGGCGTAGGCGAGCTCGACCGCCTCCTTGACGGCCTCAGAGAAGAGGCGGCCGGCCTCGACCGCGCTCATCACGAATCCCAGCGTTCCACTCGGGCTCGCCTGTATCTCAAGTATCTCGTCGCCGCTCGCGAGCAGGGCGTCCATGGTGGAGATGATCGGCATCCCCGCCCCCACCGTCGCCTCGTGCCAGAGCCTGTCCTGCAGCATCCGCGTAAGCCGCTCAAATTGCTCAGTGCTCCCCGAGAGCGGACCCTTGTTCGAGAGAACGAGGAAGGAACCGTTTTGCACCCCGAGTAGGTCGAGGTCGTAGGTCCCCCCGTGCACGGCGACGTCGACGACGACCCTCGTCGTCCCCGGGGAAGGCTCCGAGGCAAGCACCTCTTCTAGCGGCTCGACCCCCAGGGTCGAGAGCCTGCCGCCGCCCTCCTTGAGCCGGATCGCCTGCGGCAGAAGCTCCTCGCCGAGTAGCGCCCCAGAGGTATCCGAGACGGCTCGATAGCTCATCTCCAGGCCATCCTGCTCGCGCCAGCGTTTGCCCTCCTCGAGCACGATCTGGGCTACCTTGCGCCCGACGTTCCCGAGCCCTATCTGGACTATCTCCAGCCGCTTCACGCGACCACCTCGCCCGCGGGCGAGAGGAGCCCGGCGTGGAGGGCGCGTAGTGCCTCCTCGGCTACTTCCTCGAACACTATGAACACCAGACCGGCGGGAGCCATGCCGTAGTGAACGGGGGCTATCCCCGCCTCGCGCAGACACCGCAGGCCGCGCGCCAGATCCCCGTCGTCGGACGAGCCTATGCACACGACGGCCGACGCCTCCTTTCTGTGGCGCCGAGAGGCGCAGGGAAGCTCGACCGCGAAGCGTCGACGCAGGGCGACGCAGTGGACGCCGGGTTCGTCCTCGCTCTCAGTGACTCGCGTGCCGGGGCACGCAAGGTTGAAGGTGTTGCGCACGAGGACCTCAATGTTCGCCTCTGATGCGGGCTCCATCGTCTTCGGGTGGAGGATCTTCGCCCCGAGCTCCGCGAAGATGGTGGCCTCCCTGTAGGAGAGATGGGGCATGAGGGTCGCGCTCGGGACCAGCCGCGGGTCGGCGTCTAGCACGCCGTCCACGTCGGACATGATCCAGACCTCGCGAGAGCCCAAGGCTCTTCCGATGACCGTCGCCGAGAGGTCCGAGCCTCCCCTGCCCAAGGTTGTCGGTGCCCCTTCAGGCGACCGTCCGACGTAACCAGGGACGACGGGCACGGTTCCTTCCCGAAGCAGCGGGGCGACGTAGCGCGAACATCGTCTATCCGTCTCGAGGGGGTCCACGTCCGCTCCGTCGAAGCCGGCGTTGGTGGCTATCGGGTCTTCGGTGACTACAGCAGCGGGTGTACCGGCGCTGCTTAAAGCGCCAGCCAAGATCTCTGCCGAGAGCCGCTCGCCGTAAACTGCGATCTCAGCCCGCCTGGCCGCGGGGTTCTCCACGGGTGAGTCGAGGGCTCTCACGAGCTGCTCGAGCAGAATCGACAGCCGTTCTTCTACCTCAGGCAGGTATTCTGCAGAGACTGCTTCGCGCGCCGCCCGCAGGTGGCGCTCGGAGAGAGCGCGGTGGAGCTCCGAGATAGACCCCTCGCGCGTGGCGCCAGTCGAGGTTCGGCCCGCCCGCCCAGTGGTCACGTCGGCGTGGCCGAGCAGGGTGTCGGTGGTGCCGCGCATCGCCGAGACGACTACGGCAACCGGGAGGTCCTGGGCGGCCTCGGCCGCGATCCCGGCGACACGTATGAAACGCGCGCCGTCGCTGACCGAGGTGCCCCCGAACTTGATCACGAGGGGTCTATCGCTCACTCTCTCACGCTCCACTCAGTGCCTGATCCAGGTCGTAGAGTATGTCGTCTATGGACTCCAGGCCCACCGAGAGGCGTACGTAGTCCGGCGTAACCCCTGTGGTCTTCTGCTCGTCCATCGAGAGCTGCGAGTGGGTGGTCGAGGCCGGGTGTATCACCAGGCTCTTGGCGTCTCCCACGTTCGCCAGGAGGCTGTGCAGCTCCAGGCGGTCTATGAACCGCTTGCCGGCCTCGAAGCCGCCGTCTATCCCGAAGCCGAGGATCGCGCCGTAGAGCCCGTCGCGGTGGTACCTGCGGGCGAGCTCGTGCGTCGGATGATCCGGGAGACCAGGGTAGTTGACCCAGTTGACCTTGGGGTGAGTCTGCAAGAACTCGACGACAGCCATCGCGTTCTGCGAGTGGCGCTCCATCCTGAGGTGCAGCGTCTCGAGACCCTGCAAGAAGAGGAAGCTGTTGAATGGGCTCAGCGCCGGGCCGTAGTCCCTGAGCATCTGGATGCGGGCCTTCAGGATAAAGGAGAGCTCGCCCAGAGTCGGGTAGATCTCGAGCCCGTGGTAGGAGGGATCGGGCTCGGTGAAACCGGGGAACTTGCCGTTGTCCCAGGGGAATTTACCCCCGTCCACGATTACCCCGCCTATGCTCGTCCCGTGCCCCCCGATGAACTTGGTAGCCGAGTGAACGACGATGTCAGCCCCGTGCTCGATGGGGTTGACCAGGTACGGTGAGGGCAGGGTGTTGTCAACGATGAGCGGGACGCCCGCGTCGTGGGCCACCGCCGCCAGGCCCGCGATGTCCATGGTGTTGAGAGCCGGATTGCCGACGGTCTCGATGAACACCGCCCTGGTCTTCTCTGTAATCGCCGCGCGGAAGCCCTCGGGGTCGATGCCCTCGACGTACTTCACGCCGATCCCGACCTTGGGCAGGGTGTAATGGAAGAGGTTGTAGGTGCCACCGTAGAGCTCGGCGGCCGAGACGAGCTCGTCCCCCGCCCCCATGATGTTGAGGATGGCGAGCGTCTCCGCAGCCTGACCCGACGCGGTGGCCAGGGCCCCAACCCCCTTCTCCAGCGCGGCCATGCGCTTCTCGAAGACGTCGGTCGTGGGGTTCATGATGCGGGTGTAGATGTTGCCCTCTTCGGAGAGCGCGAACAGGTTCGCCGCGTGGTCCGTATCGTGGAAGACGTAGGACGTGGACTGGTAGATCGGGACGGCCCGCGC
>DASZKL010000163.1:0-2239 GCA_035947015.1 Rubrobacteraceae bacterium | reverse complement strand
GGCTTCGTCATCACCGATCAGGACCTGATGCGAGACGGACATCCACCCGAGGAGTGGCCCCTCGGACGCCCGCCCCTGCATTTGGAGACAAGCATGCCCGGCCTCTTCGCCGCTGGCGACGTGAGGCACGGCTCGGTGAAGAGGGTAGCCTCGGCGGTGGGCGCTGGGGCCATCGCCATCCAGTCGGTCCACGAACACTTCGTCAAAGCCAAGCTGGGCGTCGATGAGTCGGGCTCGGCCGCCCGGTAGCGTCAGGTTGACAATCCTGGCGGCCACGAGCTGCGTGAGGAGACAGATCAACCGTTCCCCCGGGAAGGTCGGATGCGGCGAGACCAACGAAGCTGCTTGCGCCAAGGGAGAAGCCTCTTCGGAGTGGGGCTGCGCCAGGGCAAAGGTGAAGACCGAGTGAGCGGTAGATGCCGAGAGCGGTGAGCCGCAAAGATTTCCTGAGGCTCGGCGGCGCGGGGCTCCTTGATCCGCTTGATAGAGCCTACGAACAGAACGATTGGGACATCTACGAGTGGGCGAGGCGGCGCGTCACCTACGACGGCACCGTCTACGGGGTCCCAGATCAGCTCCAAGAGATAATCGTCTACTACAACAAGGACCTCCTTCCCGGAGAGCCGCAGAGCGTGGACGCCCTCCGACACATCGCCGACGACCTCAAAGGGCGGGGAATAATCCCGCTGGCGTTCGGTAACGAGGAGAGATGGCCTGCAGGCCATCTGTTCAGCATAGGGGTCAGCAACCTGCTTGGAAGGGAGGGGCTCGTCGACATCTTCTACGGAGACGGTGGGTGGGACGTGCCCGGGGTCGTGCAAGCCATCGACCTCTTCTTCAGGGATTTCGTGGAGAGCGGCTACTATCCCGAAGGCGTGAACGCCATCACCTACGACCCCGCCTGATGATCGAGAAGCTCAACACGATCCCCGCCCATCCGGTGGATACGGCGGGGCTCGACGTCTCCGAGCTCTTCAAGCAGGTTCTCGATGACCTGTCGCAATCGCCGGAGGCCGGCGCCTTCGGCTACAACATCGACGTCCTTGCCCCACAGAACTTCAATGAGGTTATGTACACAGGTTTCGAGCAGGTCATAAACGGCGCCAGATCCCCCGAGGAGCAAGCGCTAATGCTGCAGCAAGCCTGGGCTGAGGCCAAGGAGGTGGGAAAGACGCCGACGCAAGAGTAATCCGAGCTGCACCTCGAAGGGTTTGCGAGGCTTCGGTTGAGGTGACGCGGGGGCATGCACCGGGTCCCGCTTGGGCGTAAGCTGCGCGAGCACTTATGTAGCACGGGATGAGTAGTGATGCTGGACGGTGATTAGAACTCATGAGAGGGGCAAAAGATGTTTGAGGTGGTAGTAGTGGGCGGTGGACCAGCTGGAGTGACGGCGGCTTTGCGGGCGCGCGAGCTTGGCGCGGAGGTGGCGCTGGTCGAGCGCGGAAACATGGGCGGCACCTGCACCAACGACGGTTGCGTCCCCACCCGCGTGCTGGCTAGGGCCGCGCGGCTCGTGCGCGACGCGGGGCAGTTCGCCCGGTTCGGGCTCGAGGGTGAACCACCCGAAGTACATTTCACGCGGCTGCTCAGTCGTGCGCAGCACGTCGTGTACGAGGTACAGGAGAAGAAGCAGTTGCGGGCTCAGCTCGAGGCGGCGGGCGTGCGCGTGTTCGACCGCGCCGGCGACGCCCGCTTTCGTGACGCGCGTGAGCTCGCGCTCGGCGACGGCAAGGGTCTGCAGGGCGAGAAGTTCGTCCTGTGCGTCGGAGGCCACGCGCGCCGGCTACCCTTCCCCGGCAGCGAGCACGCCCTGACCCACAGCGACGTCTGGGCTATGAAGTACCTGCCCCGATCGATAGTGGTGGTGGGCGGCGCCGCGACTGGTTGCCAGCTGGCATCGGTGTTCGCCGCGTTCGGCTCGCGGGTGTGGCTGCTGGACGTCGCGCCGCGCATCCTGGGTGCCGAGGATGAGGTCGTGTCGTGGGGGGTCGCCGATGCCTTCCGAGAACGAGGAATCGAGATCTTCACAGGCCTCGGGGGCGTCGAGAAGCTAGAGAGAGGGGAAGGGGGGCTCCGGCTCTTCTACGACAGGGACGGCGAGAGACGCACGCTCGACGCGGAGGCCGTCGTGGTCGCGGTCGGTTGGCCTGGCAACGTGGAGGGCCTCAACCTGGAGGTTGCGGGCGTCGAGGTCGAACGAGGCCACGTCCGCGTGGACGACGCCCTGCGGACGAGCGCG